>JAGFXI010000003.1 GCA_017861095.1 Deltaproteobacteria bacterium
CTGGCGTTCCCACCTAATTGGACCTACGAACACTTGCTACAGCTTGCAACACATTATATAGAATTGGCATGGTCGCTCTTCGGCCAGGAGTACAAGCCTAGCTCAGAAGAAGACGCAATAGGCGTGGTGTGTTTGTGGTTGCAGCCATTTAATCGTAGGGCTGTGACTTGGCAGGACCGTTCAGAGTATGACAAGCTGAGGGTGAAGCTGCCCCTCAACTTTTCAAGTAAGACGATTCTCGAAAAGATTGAGAATTTGCTTCAACTTAATCGCAATAAAATAAAGATTATCGACAAGATGGATGCAGCTAGCTGCCATGAAGTCGACCCCGAAAAGAAACCCATTTCATGGCACCAGCACCTCGACAACGTGGAGAACTATTTCTTGGTCGACAAACTCAAGAAGGAAGAGCGCAAGAGCTGGAGGGAGATCGAGCGCATCCTCGAGGAGGGGGTGGTAAAAAACTGACCCCTCTTTTTTACCAATAGGAAAATTTGTCAAAGTTTCTAAACTGAGCCCATCAAGCAGTTGGTGGGCTCAAGTTTTTTAGGGGATACGAGCATGGAGAAAGAGTTAACCAAAATCGGGACGGCAGCACCTAGTGTCACGTATAGGCTCAAAGCCAGGGTAGTTGAAACCGGACACAAAACCTACAAGGAATTTGCGGAGCGCGTACACCCATCCCACAATCTTATCCCAAATCCTCAACGGACACGTGTGGCGGACGCCGGCCATGCAGCGGAAGATGGCGCAAGAATTAGGGCTGAGCTTGCGGGAGTTCAAGGAGCTTCTCTAGCGCTGAGCATGTCAAGGCAGAAGAGCGCCGCGCCGCACGAGGAGCGGAAGCGTTGCGGCCACCTCCCCCGCCGCCGCCACTGGAGCCCGAGCCAGTACGGGAGCCGCCGACAGGACCCTGTTGGCTGTGCCGGTAGAATGGGAGCGACGGCCAGCCGGGGTGCTCCCGGTCACCCGACCCAGACCATCGAGTCCTACCGAATCCGACGGACTGCTGTCCCCTCCGCCCGCCTCAATATGCGGCGAAGGACACCTGTCGGGACTGTCGCCATTGTGACGAAGAAGGCAGGTGTTCGCAGTTGGACGACGGACCGAGACGGCGATTGAGGGCGACATGCGATCAGGAACCACCAGGATGGGAGCCGAAAGATGACTGATCGGTTCTGTGGCAATTGTCGATGGTTCGCCTATGGCGGCCAGCCTGGATGCGACGCGGTTGAAGGGATCAGGCCGAATTCTAACCGAAGCGAACGTTGTGTGCATGACCCAGAACGGTGGGAATTGCGAGACCCGCCCGAAGGCGGGCGGAGTCATAACCAACTGGCCCCATATGAGCCGAGGGGCTACAAAATCCAACTAAGAAGGAGACGAACATGAGCCGACTTAATGAACGGAAGACCCCCAGAATCCCGGTTGAAGAACACAAACCTCAGAGGCCCGTCAAGCCCCGTCCACCGGAGCAGCGGCGGACGCTCGACAAGGCGCAGGGCCGTTACGAGCGCGGCTTGGCGAAAAAACACGAGGCCGAGCGCGATCAGACACACAAGGACATCAAACGCCAGCAGGGCAAACGCTAGACAAGGAGGTGACAAGCAGTGGCGGACGAGAGGAAGAATTTCGAGGACATGTCCGAGACCGAGGTCGCTTCTTTTTTGTATGAACAGTGGCTTGAGCGCGGCGAGGAATTCGCTATGGAGCAAGCCGAGGACATCAAACGGTTCCTAGACGAGCAAAAACGGGCGAAGGAGCAGGCCGAAGCCGCGGAGGGGTAGAGCGTCTATATCCGGATGTGGGCGGACTTCCGCAAAAAGCGAACAAAGTAGGGGGTAGCCCCGCGAGGGGCTTCTCCCCTTGTGTACGTCGACATACACAACCTGTCTTGTGATGACCTATGGATTTTCAGGTCTTATTGAAAAGATACAAGCGCGACTTCGAGCGCGATGTTGCTGCCGAGATAACGAAGCGCCAGGGGTATCTTGGGCGTTTGGCATCCAGGAGACTAAAGGATCTCAAGGCTTGGCGGCGAAAGAAACAGGAGCAGAACAGGATCGAAGCAAAGAGGCTGGCGCGGGACGGGAAGTCCCGTGTCGAGGCGAAAGGCCGGTTGCGTGATGCCAAGAACCGGAGGTCGGCGGTGTGAGCGACGAAAAGAAGAAGAGAGAGATCGAGCGTCGAGCGAAGAAGCAGGCGCGGCGGCGAGTCGCCTGGAACGGAAGCAGGGCCGGAAGGGGATACCGGAGTGATCGAGCATCGATGCCCGCACTGTGGGAGCTTGAATACGACGGCGTATTTCGGCCCGTATTTTTGTGGCAGATGCGGAGCATGGTTCCTCAGTGAAGAGCTTGACCATGCTGATCCGACCCTGTGAGGCGGTCACCGTTGCCGCAGGTAGCGGCCGAGGGAGAGGAAGGTGAATGGCATGGACGTGACCGGACACCATATGGAATGATCGGGGCGTACTCCTCCGGGAAAAACCCCAGGATGGCGACGGCCCTCTCGAGGTGCTTCACCCGTTCATGGCCTTCAGGGAAGTGAAGGAACTCGTGGACGCCCACAGGAACGTGGAGTGTCGGTTTTACGGTGGGTGCCTGGACCTGGCTATAAAGCGGGATTGGCGGGCATTCTCATGGTCATGGTGCAAGTGGCGGGGTGATCGGCGAGATCCCCTGCACCTATGAATTGAAGGATGGCATGGTGATCATCAGGGCACCGCGCCTCGGTCTGGTCTTAGCCGTTCAGTGCCCCTTTGGGCAAGACTCTTCCGATAATGATACCGGACCGTGATCCGTGTCCACGGGCGATTGTATGGCGTGAGATGCTTGTGCCTATTGAGATAAGTCGCGATCTTTTTAAAGGTGAACGATTGTTGCTCGCGTAGCTCGATGATGAGCTTGAAGGTTTTATCCGGAAGGCGCGGCCGGTTCCGTTTGCGTTTTCTCCACATTTTTGTTCTCCTCTCTCATTTTATTTTATCTCCTGCAGAGGGAGAAGAGGACGGGCCTCATGATGAAATTGACCATAACGGAGAGTGACGTGTCTGGTTCTGGTCCAAGGCTTGCGCGTAAAGAGGGAGAGCGCAACCTGGGCGCGACCGGGAGGCGCGGAGCGGTACGGGTGATAGTGAGGAGTAGAATGGGATCATACCACCTGGGGGTGAGATCGTTGCTGCTGGGGGCGAATAGGGGGTTGCCCGTGCGGTTGCACTGGGCGAAGTGTTCACGTGGTCAGGTTAGTAGATTCGATAAACCAAAAGGCGAGCCCGGAATCCCGTCTCGCCTTCTCACTGCCGCCCTTGTTATGTGGTTGCCTAACATGCTACGGCCCACCGAAGCCCTCAGGAAGAGTATACCAAAGGGTTTGGGACTCCTCTGTCTTCGCCCTATCTTCAGTGGCGAAGATGCAGAGTTCCTCACAGTAGGTCAGTTCCTTTCCGTCGCAACATGCTGTAGCGTTCATGGCATCCTCCTTTTCCCACCCCGAAGGTAGGATAACCATCACGACAGCCAGAATCAAGGAGAGGATGCTCTTCAAACGGAAGTTAGAGTTGCGCTCCCCGGCAAGATGGAAGGGGCTACTTCCCCCCTCTCCCTCTTGCGCTGGGCGAGAACCCTTGACATGGGAGACGCGCCCGTAGTACCGTGACGTTGCGTAGACCTAAAGCGGGAGGCCACCGTGACCGGCCATTCGTATTTCAGGGAAAGAACCTGCCCGGAGTGTTCCAGACCCGCGAGGGCTGGACGGTCTCTTTAGGACCGACGCAACACTCCGGGTTTTTGTTTCTTTAGGGGGGCGACCACATGACAGAGGAGGGAATTGCCATGAGGAAGCTGGCAGCGAGGGAGGTGAGCATAACGGTATTGTTGCTCTTGGGTGCCATTCTCTGTTCATGCGGCCAGCGGAATGTCCGTCCAACGCCTGAACCGTTGAAAGACGCCGACTACGGCCCTTCACCGAGCAATTACGAAGAGGCGGTGAAGACCCTTTTTAAGCGGACTCTCTTCGACCCCTACAGTGCCGTATATGAGTTCTCATTGCCAACACAAGCCTGGTATAGGAAGGGCCAGACCATCCTTTACGGCTGGGCAGTCTGTGGCACGGTAAACGTCAAGAACCGCTACGGTGCGTATGTTGGAGCGAGTCCTTTTTATGCACTGATACGAAATGAGGAAGTTGTAGTCCTACTGACGGAATACAGTGCGATTATAACTTGTACGGACACTGACATTCCGCTCCCTTAGGCGAAAAGGCGTGACCCTGAGGGGCAAGTGAACCGAGACCCCGCTCCTCCGGGGGCGGGAGAGAGGAGGCGACATACATGGCGGGTTTATGCGGGCTCCTAGGATTTGCGGCAGGAGTGGCATTGTCCGTCTTTTTCATCTTTCCAGGGAACATACTCAGCATCAAGCTCGCCGCGCTTACTTTGGATGACATCCTGCGCACTCTGGCGGGAATATTCGTGTCCCTGGTGATGGCGGCTCTTGGGGTAGGCTGTGGAAAGATTATCGGAAGAGACTCGCACTAGCAAGGGGCGGGGGGTACGGGGGCGCTCATGGCCAAAGACCATAAAACAGAGAGCTACATCCAGCAGGCGAAAGACTATATCGCCAGGTATGAGGCGATAAAGGCCAAGTACCCGAATGCTAGGCGGTGGGAAGATTTTAGCGGCAATGATCTGCGGGAACTGTCTGAACTCATGACCTGCGCGGAAGAATTTCTGATATCCGCCGTGAAACGCAAGAGGATTCCTAAGGAGTTAGCTAAGCATCTCGCTGAGCTTCTCAAATGGAACGATTCCTTAGGTTATGAGTTAGGTGGCGAATGAACCGAGACCCCGCTCTCTGAGGGCGGGGAACCTTTCCGCTTATGTTCACGTCAACTTCCGTTAGGGGGAACAACGGGCAATTTACCAATTTGGCAAGTTTGGCTGTTTCATTCAAGCGCATTTGTAAGATGAAAATTTTGGTGTTTTCTCGGTGGTTTACAAGTTGGGACAAGTGTCACAGCAAGAGCGAGAGTTACCAAAATTACCACTGATAAAGGGGGAAAAAGGAAAGGGCAGGGATACGGCCAGGAAAGGAGCTGACTATGTATGTGAGATGGAAAAGCCGGGTGAGTACGGTCTGGTTTAGCCGGGGACCAAGAACACTCTACGCTGTGCTAGCCGAAAATAAGAGGGTCAACGGGAAGCCTAGGGAAAGGTTTGTCAAATACCTCGGCTGTATCTACGAGCATTTCGCTAGGGGTAAAGACCCTATCCTCCCGAAGGCACAGTTTTGGTCTAAGGTATCGAAGAGCCTTGACGCTCTTCCGCTGGACGCTCAGACACGGGCCACCATAGAGCAGAACCTCAGTTCGAAAATTTACAGACCGACGCCAGCGGAGGAAACTGAGGCGCGGGAAGAGCATGCGCATGAAGCCTTGGGCGAGACCCTCAGGGCAATAATGGGGGAACTGTAGCGCCTACAAATGCGCCAAGGAAAGGAAGTTGTTCACGTAAACAGGAGTTAGGAGGAGCGGGGGGAGCTGTGTTTTTTGACGTTCTATCCGGCGAAGGGCAAAAAAAGACCTTGCACCTTCGGGCTTGCTTTCGGCTCCAAGGGATTTTTACACCCCTTCAAACCTACTTGCTCTCTAGCGCCCGGTGGTAGGCTCAAGACTCTCAGTGCAAGGTCGAATTAAACATATACGAGTCGGTCAATCTTGTCAAGCACCTCTTGTCGGTATTGTAGGGTAGGGATAGGGCCAGGAAGGGGCCATGTTCACCGTAAGCCGTTAGCGGGAGCAACGAAGTCTTGGTCCGTAGGCGCGACCCTGGAGGTCCGGCCGGTGAGAGAGGTAACATGGCTAAGGTTCTTCGCCTTCTGGGGTACGTTCTGCTCGGTCTGGGCGTGGCGATTATCGTCGTGGGCTTGGGGGCGGTGCTCGTGTCCCAGGGGTGGGAGGCGTTCACTGATCTGTTCAGTCCATTCAACCTCCTTAACCTGTTGGTGATGACTGTCATCTTGGTTCCCGGTATTCTGCTTGTAAGTCTGGCCGAGAGGATGGAGAAGAGAAAAAACTGAGCCGAAGAGGCACGATCCTAGCGGTCTGTCGCTGTGGCTCAAAAGAGTTGCCCCACCCCGGGGCGCGAGATCCGAGGTGGGGCAATCGGGTGGTGACTTCTGGGGGGCAGAAAAGGAAGCAATCTGCCCCAGGAACCGAGAAAGTGGCTGCAAGACGGATGCCAGGGTGATCCCAAAGGCTGGCGGGAAAAAAGTGAGCCGGGTGCAGATTCCCTCTTGACACCATGTAGCGAGTGGTTATAATGGTATTGAACACCAACAAGGAGGGAACGCACCATGGGAAAGCAGAAGGAAATGAAAGAGACGGCAAAAAGGAAGGCGGGACCGTCCACTGCAGCAACTTCCGTAATCTCCATCAGGATGCCTTCGGAACTGTTGACGGCGCTTCGTAAGAAGTCGGCGGAGGAGACTGTTAGGCTAGACCAACGAGTCTCCATCAATCAGTTGGTGGTGGACATTCTCATGGAGGCCATGAGGGCTTACTTGAACGGCGGTGATCGGTAATGGCAGTCACCGTAAGAGAGAAGGTCAGCGGCTCGGGGACGTGGTGGGTGTTTGTGAACCACCGAGGCAAACGCCTGAGCAAGAGGGTAGGCGACAAGGCCACGGCCAACAAACTCGCCAAGGAGATGCGGGAACGCCTTGCCAAGGACGACCTGGGGATGGTCAGGGAGAAGGTTCCTACGCTCGGAAACTACGCCGAGAAGCACATCAACTCACCCATCCACGAGTGGACCGAAGGCACCCGGGAAAGCTACGGGCGGAACCTCGCATCAAACATCTCGCCTTATTCTATCGCTAAGATGCCCTTGAATGAGGTCAAGCTCCGGCACATCAAGGAGTGGATCGGGGAACTCAAGGCCAAGGGTCTCGCCAAGGGGACCATTCAGTTGGTCCTTGCGGTGCTTCACGGTGTCTTCGAGGCTGCCAGGATTGACGAGCACGTCCTCCCCGGCATACCTACGCCACGATCCGGCTGAGCCGAGGCCATAACCTCGTGGACGTGTCGGCGCAGCTCGGCCACCAGGATGCTGCCTTCACTTTGAAGCAATACGTTCATTGGATTCCGAGGGCTCATCGAGGCCAGGTTGATGAGCTTGATACCGTGCACCTTTCCGCATCCCCGGCGCACCCTCGCCCGGAAACCCGCGCCAGCACTGTGCACTAAATATATAGCACATTTTCGTGAACGTCCTCCGCTCGGTCGATTGACAAGGCGTCGGATGCTGTGATAGGCGAAGTTCTGACGCAGAGCGACCTGCACGGCGCCTCGAAGACGGCCACGCTGCAGCCAGCCGTGCGGCGTAACCGGTGGGCGAAACGGCGGCGGGTCGAGGCAGCAGGGGTTGGAGAAGAAAGCGGCTTCGGCCCTGATCGCAGCCGCCTGGGCCAACTCATGAAGGAGGGTGCTTCCGCAGGGCATTCTTGCGAGTCACGGACTGGCAGATCTTCGGGGTTTCAGGTATGATAGCCACACATCGCCTGGGTTCCGGGATAGGATTTCTCTCCAGAGAATCAAGCCGTCGCCAATGAGGAAGACCACCTTCAAGATTCGGCGGAGGGTAATACAGGCATTCGCCTTCTCGCTCCTTTCCGTCCTCATCTTTGCCGTTTTCAGTTTTAGGGTGCATCGTGAAATCGGATACCGGCTGAGGCTCCTGGAGCTCACGAGCGATCTCCTTTACAACATTCTCGAAGTTCGGCGGTTTGAGAAGAACTTCTTTCTCTACAAGCAGCCAGACAGTTTACGAGAAGCCATGTCCTACGTGGAGCGCGTAAAGGTGCTCTACAACAGCCACGAGGCGGAAATCCTCAGTTTAAAGGAGGGTCCCCAGACCCCCGCATTCTATCGAACCCTCCTCGGCTACGAAAAGGCCCTGGAGGAGATGCAATCTTGGTGGAAGGCCGGTGCGCCGGGGCTTTCGGCTCCGGATCTCTCTCGCATGGAAGATTCCTTGCGCAACCTTGGGCAAGAGCTCTTGGCGATGACGGAGAGCTGGGAGAAGCAAGAGAGGATACTCATCGATCGACTGTTCCAGAGGGCTCTCTATCTTTTTCTCATCTCTGTAGTCGTGTTCATCGCCGTGGGGATCGTGGTAGCATTCTATCTCGCCCGGTTGCTCGTCCGTCCCATGTTCCAGATGCAACAGGCCATGGGGAAAATCGCCCACGGAGACTTCACCCCCATCCCGGAAACGGCGTGCCCTTCGGAGGAGTTTTCCACCCTGTTCTGCGCCTTCAACCGGATGATCCAAGAGCTGCAAGAGCACCAGGAGCAGCTGCTGCAATCACGAAAGATTGCGGCGATCGGCACCCTCACCTCCGGCATCGCCCACGAATTGAACAATCCCATCAATAATATTGTCCTCACCGCCGAGACGCTCAAAGAGGATTTTCGTGAGCTCAGTCCAGAGGAGGCGCTGTCGCTGATTCAAGATATCCTTGGCCAGTCAGAACGGGCTGCCGAGATTGTGAAAGATCTCCTCGACTTTTCTCGATCGGAGCGACCGGAGTTCGAGGCGGTCGCGATTTCGTCTCTCCTGAATGACACCCTGAAACTCGTCAAGAACCAGCTCATGCTGTCAGCGGTAGAGCTGGAAACAGAGCTCCCGACCGATCTCCCCCTTGTCTCCGCTGACCGGAAAAGTCTGCGCCAGGCCTTCCTGAACCTTTTCATCAACGCTATCCAGGCAATGCCGAAAGGGGGCACCCTGATCATTCGCGCCTACGCGCCCGATGGACAGCCCTGGGTGAAGGTAGACGTGGTCGATACCGGTGTGGGTATCGCTGCCGAAAACCTCTCTCGCCTTTTCGAACCATTTTTCACCACCAAAGAGGTGGGGAGAGGCACAGGGCTCGGGCTCGCCGTCACCTATAGCATTCTTCAAAAGCATGGGGGGCGCATCGAGGTGCACAGCACACCCGGCCAGGGCTCTACCTTTTCCGTCAGTCTGCCGGTCAGCAGAGAAGCGACAGCGAGCGGGGTGTAAAAAGGGATGCGTGTTGCCGTCGTCGACGACGAAGAGATTGTGCGAAAACGTCTGCGAGGGGCCTTGCACAAGGAAGGCTACGCCCTGGAAACGTATGCCTCGGGAGAAGACTTTCTCAGGGAGTTTGAGCCGTCGAGGACGGATCTGGTCTTCCTGGATATGATCCTCCCCGGGGTCGACGGCACCGAGGTCCTGCGCCAGGTCAAGGCGAAGAGTCCAGGAACCGAGGTCGTTGTCATCACGGGACACGCTTCCATCGATGCGGCTATCGAGGCCATTAAACTGGGAGCCTTTCACTACCTGTCAAAGCCTCTCAAGCTCGATGAGATCAGGCATCTGGCGCACAAGGCCCTCGAGCACAAGCGGCTTGTCGAAGAGAACCGCAGGTTAAAGGTCCGTATAGAGTTCCGCGACGGATGGGGCGAGATGATCGGTATCAGCCCCCGGATCAAAGCGGTATTTCAGGTCATCGACAAGGTTGCTCCTCTGGACTGCAACGTCCTCATCCAGGGGGAGAGCGGCACGGGAAAGGAGCTGGTAGCCCGCTCGATTCATCGCCAGAGTCCCCGTCAGGATCGTCCCTTTGTGGCTTTCAACTGCGCCGGCTTCACGGAAGAATTGATTGCCAGCGAGCTCTTCGGTTACGAGCGGGGTGCCTTCACCGGGGCGACAGCTACCAAGATCGGACTTCTCGAAACCGCCCACCGGGGCACCGTCTTCATGGATGAGATTGCCGACATGCCCCTTTCCATGCAGGGAAAGCTCTTAAGGGTTATCCAGGAGAGGCGGATATTCCGCGTGGGCGGCAATCGCCCCATTCAGCTGGATCTCAGGTTGATCGCCGCGTCCAACAAGGACCTCAAGCGCGCAACGAAGGATGGACGCTTCCGTGAGGATCTCTATTTCCGCCTCAATGTGGTGGAGGTAACGCTTCCGAGCCTCATGGAACGGAAGGAAGATATCCCCCTCCTCATCCAGTATTTCCTGAACCACTACAGCCACAAGTTCTCGAAGCAGATCCTGGGAATTGATGACAAGGCCCGGGACGTGCTGCTGGCATACTCCTACCCCGGCAATGTCCGCGAACTCCAAAATATAATCGAACGGGCCGTGGCTCTCGCTGAAGGGAACACTCTCACCGTGAGCGATCTTCCTCTGGACCTCAGGGAGTATTCAGGGACCGCGGGTAGCCCCTGGACCTCCCTCCAGGAGCGCGAACGGGAGTACATCGGCAAGGTACTTCATTTTACCCACCACAATCTTGGGGAAACCGCCCGGATTCTGGAACTTCCCCGCACCACCCTCTGGCGCAAGATAAAAAAATACGGTCTCTCCCGAGGGTAGATCACACTTCCCCTTTTCACCTTGAACCAACAACCCAGAGGAATGTTTCACAACGGAACATGCTCTTCCCGTTCACCCCGCGGGCCCAGCCGGCCAACCCCCCGCGCCTTTTCACTTTGAAACAAGAATCCCTGTCCGAGCTCTTCCTGCTTCATATATCTAGATGATTTTACTAGATATAAATATTGGCACGCATTCTGCTCCTCTAAGGGATGCCATGATGAAACGAATGCTTCTCGCCGTTGATCTCAACTCGCCTTCCTCTCGGGCCGCCTCCTACGCTGTGCAGCTGGCCGCCCGCCTGGGGTTTTCCCTTGTGCTCATGGCCGTCTCCCCCATCACTGAGGACCATCCGAGGCATGAGGACCTTTCCCTCGCCGAGCTTCCCAAGCGCCAGCAGACCTGGCTAGACACAGTAGTGGAGCAAAGCCAGCAAGAACGGGTGGGTCTGGAAATCTTCCTTTCCCTGGGCCCCTTGTACGAAGAGGTTGTCCGCTTTGTCCGCTCGCAGCCAGCCATCCACCTCATCGTCATGGGCGCGCCGGAAAAGCCCCGTGCTGCACACCGCGGGGACTCGCCCTCGGCGTTGTGGATCCTGCAAGACCTCTTTGAGGGAGAGGTGTTGTTGGTTCGGCGACAGGGAGAAGTCGTGCGTCTCACGGATCACCTTGATGCTACGGGATATGCGGGAAAGGAGCCCTGAACATGCTGTGGAGCCTCTATCTCCCCATTGCGGGGAACGCCACCAATATCCTTCTCCTTCTCGGACTGGGGGGAGTTGTGGGGTTTCTCTCGGGCCTCTTCGGCGTGGGCGGAGGCTTCCTCATGACGCCACTGCTCATCATGGTGGGAATACCGCCCACGGTGGCCGCTGCTTCAGATTCAAATCAGATTGTCGCCGCTTCCACCTCGGGGACCTATGCCCACTATCGCATGGGCAACGTGGACTTCAAGATGGGCATCTTTCTCCTTGTGGGCGGTGTGGTGGGAGGAACCCTGGGGGTGCAACTGATCAAGATCTTGCGCGCCCTCGGGAATGCAGACTTTGTCATCATGGTTACCTACGTGGTGATGCTAGGCGTGATCGGGTCGTACATGTTCATGGAAAGCCTCCAGAGCCTTCGCCACAAGGCCCCAAGAGCGAGGCCAGCCGCGCCCGCCAGGCCGTCGCTCTATGCCCGCCTCGTCCAGGCGCTACCATGGCGGATGAAGTTTGCCAAGTCGGGAGTAACCTTATCCCCCCTGCTTCCCATCATCCTGGGCCTGTTTGTGGGGATTCTCGCTGCTATCATGGGAGTAGGCGGCGGTTTCATCATGGTGCCGGTCATGGTGTACCTCTTGCGGATGCCCATGCATGTGGTAGTTGGGACAAGCCTTTTTCAGATCCTCTTCACCTGTATCAATGTTACAGTCCTGCAGGCAATGACCAACAGGACGGTGGATATGGAACTGGCCATCATTCTCCTTCTCGGCTCCACCCTGGGAGCGCAGTTTGGCGCGCGATTGAGTCGGAAGCTCAAGGCAGATCAGCTGAAGATTCTCTTGGCCTCGATCGTGCTCGTGGTGATGATCCAGATGCTCGTCGGTCTGATTTTTCCCCCTCACCTGATGCTGGCGTACAAAGGAGCGCACTGAAATGAAGAGCTGCGAGGGTGCTCGGAAGGCGATCGTCTTGTTCTTCGGGTGCTTGGGCGCGCTCACGATCTCTGCTCCGGCTCGGGGAGCTTCTGCCGCCCTCAGTGTAGCTCCGGAGCGTGTTGAAATCGGGACCTTCTATCGAGGCTGCCGGGTCGCGGTGTCGGCAGTGATCCCGGCGGGAGGAGAGGCGGTCGTTGAAGTCGTGGGACGGGCTAACGCGCAAAACCTCCTACGGAAAGGACGACGAGGGGGACTCTGGATGAACGTGGGAGAAACGGAGGTGACCGGTGCACCCTCCCTGTACCTCGCCATGAGCACCAGCCCCGAGCTTCTCTCCGGCTCCGCCTTGAACTCGGTCTGGGGGTATGGTGCCTTAGCTCATGAGGTCAGATTCACAGGCAAACTATCTGACCAGGAGCATGCCGGCTTGCTGAAGGAATTCATCAAGCTCAAGGAAAGCGAGAAGCTCTTCGGTGTATTTCCTGGAGCTCTCACCCTGTCACCTGCCACGGATGGCTCCTGTGTCGTCGAGGGGGCCTTCGCTCTCCCAAGCACGGTCAAGCCGGATACCTACAAGGTGTCTCTCTGTGTGGTTCGGGACGGCACGATCGTGGATCGACGCGACGCGGAGCTCATCGTCGCCATGGTCGGCTTTCCAGCCGTGCTATCGAATCTAGCTTGGAACCACGGGATAATCTACGGCACCGTCGCGGTATTGATAGCCATCTTCACCGGGTTCGTCATGGGCTATGTCTTCAAGAAGGGAGCAGGCGGGCATTAGGTTGTTGACGGGACAAGGACATGGTATCTCCATGGTCGGGAATGAGTAACGTGATCCGTCCTCTCAGAGAGCTCTGGGGCAGGCTGTTCCAGCCACGGCCAAAGCCTGCGTTGGCCTCATTCACGGAAATATTCGACCATTTCCAGGAACTCCTGCGAGACCACCAGCAGGTCATGGAGCTTATAGCCGACCTCGGCGAGAAATCCGGAGGCGAATACATCTTCGACCGAAAATATCTCGCGGATCTCACCGAGCGGCTCAAGACGCTGTTGCTACGCATGGTCAACGGCCTGAATCTCATCACTCCGCGACGATATGTGGACCTATATTCCACCCTCGATCGCATCTTCCTCCCGCTGGACGCAGAGCTCCGGGGGCGGCTCAGTCTGTCGGCGGAGATGCCCTACGTAGTCCCCCTCAAGGAGCTCCCCCTTGACCGCCCTGAGCTTACCGGGGGAAAGGCGAACACCTTGGGGCGTGTCATCCAGAGCTTACACCTTCCCGTGCCGGATGGATTTGTCATCACCACCCGGGCCTATCGGAGGTTTTTGGAACAGAACCAGCTGGAAGATAGGATGCATGCCTTACTCGAATCATGGGCCTCGGGGGAGATGGATGAGCGTCAGACAGCCCGGCAGCTCCAGTACGGAATCTTGGGGGGAGTCGTGCCTCACGAGGTGGCCGCGGCCGTCAAGCGCCGGGTGGAGAAGAGCGAGAGTTACTGGGCGGTCAGGAGCAGCGCCTACGGAGAGGACGCTGAGGTCTCCTTCGCGGGAATCCATGAAAGTCTGCTCCATGTGCCGCCGGCTGACATTCTGCCGGCTTACCGGAAGGTTTTGGCGAGTCTGTTTTCCGCCGGCGCCCTGTTGTACCGGAACACCATGGGAATGCTCGGTGAGGATGCCGCCATGGCGGTTCTCTGTCAGGAGACGGTTTCAAGCGTCGCCGCCGGGGTGGTCCACACTCTTGATGTGGCCGATCCTCAGGCTAACAGTCTCGTCATCTACGCGTCCCTGGGATGGGGACGAACGGTGGTGGAGGGAACGGGTTCCGTTGATCGGTATGTGATCGACAGGGCTCCACCCCACAAAATCAGGACTCAGGAGATCTCCTTAAAGAGAACGATGCTTGGGCCGAAGCCCGGTGGGGGGGAAGAGGAGATCTCCGTCCCACGGGCGGAGCAGGATAAACCGGCCCTGTCGGGGGAGGTCATGCAGACCCTCGTACAGTGGGCCCTCGTCCTGGAACGCTACTTCAAGCGGCCCCAAGAGGTCGAGTGGGCCTTGGATGGCGAGGGGCGCTGCTGGGTTCTTCAGTCCAGAGGACTCATGTTCCCGAAGGCCCAGGGCTGGGCCAGGGAAGACGTGGTGGAGATCGGCGGCCGCTATTCCGCCCTCCTCCAGGACTGCGGTCTCGTCGCTCATGCCGGGGTGGGATCAGGACCGGTGTACCACGTGGATTCCGATGCCAAGATGAATTCCATGCCCGAAGGGGCGGTCCTGGTAATCAAATACACAGCTCCGTGGCTGGCGAGGATCGTGCCGAGGGCATCGGCCATCATCGCGGAACGCGGTTCGGCCGCCGGGCATCTGGCGACAATAGCCCGGGAGTTTCGGGTGCCGACGTTGGTCGGTGTGGAGGGGGCCACTCGAGTCCTTCGCGACGGGATGCACGTAACCGTCGACACCAAACAGCGAGTGATTTACGAAGGACAGGTGCATGAACTCCTCCAGTACGAACTGGTGCGGACCCTCGCGTTTGAAGAGACCCCGGAATTTCGCGTCTTGCGCCGGCTTCTCAAGCGGATCGCCCCCCTCCATCTGATCGATCCTCAATCTCCTGGATTCTCCCCCGAGGGGTGTACGTCGGTCCATGACGTCATCCGCTTCATCCATGAGAAGGCGATAGAAGAGCTCATGAACCTGCCCAGCCTGGTCAGACGTTTTCGGGGAGTCCAGGTCTGGACTCTGGTATCCGATCTTCCCCTTGGCCTCAAGATCCTGGATCTCGGGGGCGGCATCGATCCGCGGGCCAGGGAGAGGAAGGCCATGCCCGGCGACCTTCTCTCAGCGCCTCTGCTCGCCTTGTGGGAGGGGCTTGCCGCCCCCGGCGTGTGGAGCACAGATCCCGTTCCCGTGGATCTCAGGGGGATGATCTCGAGCCTCACCAAGACCAGGGCCGAGCCTTCGGCCGGCGCCCCGTCCCCCGGTGCCAACCTGGCGGTGATCAGCGACAGTTACATGAATCTCCATCTCCATCTCGGCTATCACTTCAATCTGATCGATGCGAGGCTCGAGCCCGACGCCAGTCGCAACCATATCTATTTTCGATTCGTCGGCGGAGTTACTGATATGACCCGAAGGTCCAGGCGGGCCCAGTTGCTCGCCAGCATCCTTTCCCGGTGCGACTTCAAGGTTGACACCAGGGGAGATCTGGTGGTCGCCCGAATTCTTCACCTCCCCCGGGAAGATATGCACAATCAGCTCCGCCTCCTGGGGCGATTGATCGGATTTACCCGGCAGCTCGATATCCAATTGAGGAGCGACGAGGACATCCCGCACTTCGTGGAGTCCTTCTTACGCGAGCACCTGCCGTTGGGGGCAATGTCGTTGAGATAGGAGGGGAAAATGAGCACAGACAAGCTCAAGGTCATGGTTCTGGACGATGAGCCGATCGTCTGCAAACGGGTACAACCAGCCCTGGAGAAATTGGGGTACGAGGTTGAGAGCTACACCGACAGTCACGCGGCGATACACCGAATTCAGGAGACGGAATACGACATCATTGTCACGGATTTGAAAATGAAGGGGATTGACGGCATGCAGTTTCTCCAGGAGGCGAAGAAACGCTCGCCGCGGACGGAGGTGATCGTGATTACCGGTTTCGCCACCCTGGAAACGGCGAAAGAGTCATTCCATAAGGGTGTCTTCGATTTCATCGCCAAGCCCTTCAAGTTGAGCGAGATCCAAGACGTGGTGAATAAGGCCGCCGCCAAGATCAGGGGTAGCGGGACTTGAGGCCGGGACATTTAGGCAGTCTTGCTGCAAGTTCCTCGAACCTCGAGGGAGAGGAGAGCTCAACGTGATTAAGACACTTGTAGCGGTTGAGATGGATCTGGCGTCCAGTTTCGCTATCCGGTACGCCTGCCGACTCGGGCAGCATATCAAGATGAAGCTCCATCCGGTCTACGTGAAAAGCGCTCCCTCGATGGAGCCGACCACGGGTGTCGGCTGGGCGCCGCACACATGGCAACGAGAGCTCATCCAGATGGGCAAGGAGGAAATCCAAGAGATGCTCGCCTCGGAGATGGATTCGTGCCCGGTCATGGAAGAGCCCAGAGTCGTTTACGGGGACCGAGGAATAGAGCTTCTGAGAATGGTGAAACAGGAAGCCATCGATCTCTACGTGGAGGGAGCGCCTCAGCACTTCACCCCGCCAACGCTCTCCAAAACTCTCCGGTCGAAGTTTTATCAGCGTCTTGACCGCCCGTTCATCTGGGTGCGGACGTTACGGAAGCTTGACCGGGTCTTCGTCCTCTGTCGTGACGTTACCGGGGTGAGGACTCTGGTCCGGGCTCTCGGGCGAATGTGGCAGGGGTGCCGGGTTCCGCTGCACCTGGCATTCCCGGAAGGCGTAGGTAAGGGTGAGGCTGGCCCGGAGGCACTGCTGCGAGAGGTGGTGGGAAAGGCGAGGGTGGAGCTCGAGGCCGAGGGTTGTAGGCCTCTCCTTGAGATTCCCTTTGCTTCCGTCTCAGGTGCACCTCCGACAGGAATAGCAGATGAGTACGGGCTCATCGTGGTTACCCTGGAGCGGGAGCTCAGGAAAGACAGCCCGCACCTGAAATGGATCTCCGAGGTGAAGGTGCCGTTGATGTTTGTGTTTGTCTGACCAAGCTCTGCAGATCCTCACCGTTTTTCTATGGACCTGGGGATCCCATCAGCGGGAAGAAAGGACAAGGCGATGAAGATTCT
Organism: Deltaproteobacteria bacterium; assembly: GCA_017861095.1. Taxonomy (GTDB): domain Bacteria; phylum Desulfobacterota; class Syntrophobacteria; order BM002; family BM002; genus JAGFXI01. The sequence continues at coordinate 16,802 of JAGFXI010000003.1, forward strand.
CTTTGCTGGTGATGAACACCCTTACAGCGCCTATGCGCTCGACGAGGTGGTGAGGCTGGCCCTGAACACCTGGGCCGACGTCACCCTCCTGGCGGCGTCTCCGGCCTTAGCGGCCAAGGGCTCGGAATGGGCTCCCGCTCTGCCGTTGACCCATCCCTTGATCCAGGCGCTAAAGCGATATCGCGAGATCTTCCTGCGAGGTGCGGGAGAGGACGATTCACCATATGCGAGGCGCAACTGGCAGCACGAGTGGGTTCCCCTCAAGAGCGGGCGCTGGGAAGAGCTCTTGGTGTGCCGTGGAGTGAAAAAGGATGTCCGGATATGTATCAGGAGCGGCGATGCCGCCCAGGAGACGGTTGCGGAAGCAAGAGAAGAGGAAAGCGATCTCATCGTGCTCGGTTGCCAGAAGGGTGACACCTGCAGTTGGGAGAGTGGCCCACAGGTGCCCCAGAAGGTCGTGAATGATGCTGCATGTTCGGTGTTGCTCGTCAAAGAGCAACAGCCCATCAACCGAATCCTTGCCTGCCTGGATCAAAGTTACATCAGCCAGGATTCGCTGGAGATGATCAACCAGATGGCGACCATTCATAAGGCCCAGGTGGAACTAATCGGGCTGAGCCAGACCGGTGACATGAAAAAGGATGTCTACCGCCGTTTGATTGAGATCGGCGATTACTACGAGGAGCGCCAGATCAAGATCGTTACGCGTTTGACCGAGGTTGCGGACTTTGAAGGGCTTCTCGCCACGGAGGTCAAACACGACTTGCTCGCCCTCTGGTTGGGGAAAAAGTCCCTGCTGGACCGCTTTTTCCCCCGAGATTGGATCGGAAGATTCGTGGGCAAGTGTCAGAGCTCGGTGTTGGTCATGCGCTGAGACGCATTCTTGTGAACTTTAGGGAGAAGTTTATCCTCCCGGAACGTGAGGTCATGCTATGAAGATCCTCGTCGCTGTCGACAAAAGCGAAGAATCGCAAACGGCGCTTCGATACACCTGCCACCTCTTGGAGCATTTTCACGCGAAGGTGGACGCCCTCTACGTGAAGCCCGACCTGGTGCGGGAGGTGGCGGATGGTTCCTATGCGCCTTTCATCACGAAAGCCGATCTCGAGAAAGCAATTGAAGCGGATGCGGGAAAGGTGCTGGACGAGATTATCGAGGCCTGTGAGGTCTGCATTGGCGGGAAAATACCGTGTGAACCGCATGTTGGTCTGGGGGAGCCCGCTGACGAGATCATCAATACAGCGAATACCGGCTCCTATGACATGATTGTGCTAGGTTCTCATGGTCGGTCGTCTCTCCGGGGCTTTCTCCTTGGAGCGGTCCATACCAAGATTCTCCACCATGCCCCGCAACCCGTCTTGATCCTCCGCAATTTCCGCCCCATCCAGAAGATCCTCGTGGCTTACCGGGGCTCCCAGTGTGATCAGGGCGCCCTGAAGTTCATCGCTCCCCTTTTCGTTCAGAAGAGGCCGGAGATCACCATCCTCCATGTCCAAGAGACCGAGCTGGGCGAGAGCGAGGAGTTCGCCCAGGCCTGTCTCATAAGCGGAGACGAAACCTTGAGAGCCCAGGGGCATAGCCCCGTGAGGAAAATGGCTAAGGGGAATTTCGTGGATGAGATCCTGAAGGCGTTGGCCGTGGAAAGGTACGATCTCCTAGTCCTCGGGGCGTACGGCCATAACCGGCCGCGGTATCTTAAGATCATCAGCGACGAGGCGCTGGACCTGGTCCGCCTGACCACGCGGCCTGTCCTGGTGTATCGCGACCGGCCGGAAAATGGGGCGAGATAGCAGACCGCCTCCCGGATCAACTTCTCTATCCTTGGAGGCACCGCGTCCCCAATGCAGGGGGCCACGGGTCGCGAGATGATCGACTACCCCCGTGGACGAGGGGTACTTGCCAGAGCACCCGAAATGAGCTATCTGGGACGAGACAGGCGGTTCACCATACCGAGACGATGGCGCGGCACATGATCGGGGGCGGCTGCTCGCTCTGGCAACGGGTCGCCGCTACGACTGGGGGGGTAGATGCGGGCAGTCAGAGGTTTCGACGAACAGCTCACACCGGAAGAACTTGCACTCATTCGCGGTCTCAGCAGCCCTTTCAGGATCCAGGAGTTTCTCGATACGATTCCCTACAGTGTTGAGGAGATCTACCGCAGTCCTCTTAGGGTCCTCAGGGATCGTCAGGCCCACTGCTTCGACGGTGCTCTTTTTGCGGCGGCCGCGCTGCGGCGACTTGGATATCCCCCTCTCATCCTCGAGCTCGTACCCAATGACCGCGACGACGAGCACCTGCTCGCCCTCTATCGCTGTGACGGGCTTTGGGGTGCGGTAGGGCAATCCAATTTCGTGGGTCTCCGGTTTCGCGAGCCTCTCTACCGGACCCTGCGGGAACTGGCCCTTTCCTACTTCGAACAGTACTTCAATGTCCAGCGGGAAAAGACCCTCCGAGGCTACCGCAAGCCTCTCGACTTGAGGGTCTTTGATGGATTCGACTGGATGGCAAGCAATGACCATCTGGAGACGATTGCGGCGCGGCTGGATCGCATGCGGCCGGTGCCGCTGGTCAAGCCTGACATGGAAGCCCGTCTTGCTCCCGTTGACGAGCGAACCTATCGCGGCGGGCTCCTCGGAGCCGACGAGCGGGGTCTCTATCGGCCCCCCTCCGGTCACGGCTAGCCCCAGTCTACCCGTTAGCGTTGCCCTTGAGGTAGTTTTCCGCCGCTTTGGTGGTGAGAAAAATCAGGTAGTCATCGAGGATTTCGACCTGGACCGTGAACAATCCGTAATTATTGACAAGGTATCTATCGTTATTGTGCTTGTGGAGAGGATAGATGGTTTCCTCATGGAGGCCGTTCTTCCTGTTGTATAGTGTGTTTTTGTTTCGAGGAATAACGAGGAAGACCTTATCAGGTAGTAAGGATAATTTATCGCCCTGCTTTATTTTTGCCCTGAAAAGATACTTGTTCTCTCCCATGTTCGTCACGATGTTACCGATGACGATGGGAATGAGTTCTTGCATTGGAAGCGATGCCCTGCCCGAGCTCGCGTACTCGGCAACCTCCCTCACCTGATTGAAAGAAACGAAAGGAAAAAGCTTACCCGCCGTAATCGATGGATTATGTGACTTCCAGCGGCTGTAAAGGAGGAAACACGAGGCCGTCACGATCACGATGAGCACGCTCCATACAATCAGCCGCCGCGCGAAAAGGACTGGTCGCCGCAAATCTCGTCTCCAGTCTTGTCCTCGCCAGGGGGAGCGATTTTCAGCCATTCCTGGCACTTTGAGCCCGGGCGAGAGCGGGTAGCGGTATGAGTAGACGCTGGTGTGAGCGATTTTCCTCCACGCCCTCTTGAAATCACCCTGATTGCCGATCTGTTTCCAGGTCGACCGAGAAATCAGCAGGCTCCCGGGCCGGCTGTGCTTCTGTAGATGGCAGGCCACATCCATATCCCAGGCTGTCACCTTAGTCAGGTCCTCGGTGTTGTCGAGAAGGACGGTACCGCTGTGGATGCCGACGCGCACGTTCAGATAGCCGGACAAGGCTGACTCTTCCCTGTTGAAAGCCTCGAGACCCTTGACGATGCCGATGGCAACGTCCACGGCCTCCTGTGGTCTCTTGAACAGGCACATCACTCCGTCGCCGGAGAAGAGCGAGGCGAGAGCTCCACGGGTTAGTCTGCGCAGATATCGGTGGAATGCCAGGAAGGTCCGCACTACCTTCAGGCTGTCCTCACCTTCCTTGAGCTTGGCGGAATTGACGACATCAACGCTCATGAAGGTCCCGTTGCGGTAGTGGCTGTAAAGATCCACGATCGCGCTGCTCTGTTCTTGCTCCAGCTCTTTCTGGCGTTGGAGTTTCTCGACCAACGTTGGTCTCGTGCTCCTAGCGCTCATAGGCACTACTCACTTACACCGGCGACTGCCCCCGGCTCGAATGTCGCCGTTGTGGATTGGGTGGCCGTGAATCGGCGCTCCAGCAGATTGCCGGAAAACCCTTTTCCTGTTCGCGAGGCAGGCTGCCAAGCGAAGCAAGTCGAATCTGGAGCTACCTCCCCAGACCGGTAGCCCTCCTTCTCAGGTTTCCCTCGCAAGTGATTCTCAGCGTCCTTCCTCGTAAGAAAGATGAGGTAATCATCCATTAATTCAACTTGAACTGCAAAGATCCCGTACCTGCTCACGTAGTACTTGCCGTCCCCTTGTTTCTCTAATGGATAGATTTTGTTCTCATAGATCCCGTTCTTTCGGTTGTACTGCGTGTTTCTCTCCCTGGGAATCACGAGGAAGACATTATTAGGGAGCGGGACGAGTGAGTTCCCTTGCCTTATTTTGGCCTCGGTCAGGTACTTGCTCTGACCGAGGTTTTTGATCTGGTTATTGACCACGATGGGGACCTTTTCTCCCGCAAGGGGAAGAGGGAGACCCGACTTCCAATGATTATATAGGAGAAGCCCGGAAACGAGAAGAAGCAGTGTGAGCAGGCTGAGCACCACTTTTCGCGGGCTCATCAGCCGAGGAATTCTCAAACCCCACAAGGCCCCGTGGGAGCTGGCGAGAGAGAGGGACGACCGACCTCGACGTGCTGACGGCGAGAATGTGCGACGGTACTTGTAGACCACCGTGTCGTCGATGGTCTGCCACCTCTTCTTGAAATCAGTCTTGTTGGCGATCCTCTCCCAGGTAGAGGCGGAGATCAAGAGCTCACCAGGGCGGCCGTATTTCTGGAGGTGTCCGGCAATGTCTATATCCCGTTCCGTTATCTGTCCCAGATCCTTCACATCATCGAGGAGAAGAGTTCCGGTATTAATGCCAATGCGAACGTTGAGATAGCGCCTCAGGGAGGATTGCTCTTTGTTGAACTGCTTCAAGCCGCTGAGAATATTAATGGCGATATCTACGGTCTTTTGCGGTGCCTCGTAAAGGCACATGACTCCGTCGCCGGAGAAAACTGATGCCAAAGATCCCGTGATGTGTTCCGCGATGTAGCGGTGAAAAGCCTGAAAGGTTTGGATTACTTTCAGGCTGTCCTCACCTTCTTTGAGCTTAGTTGAATTGACGATGTCAATACTCAAGAATGTGCCATTCCGATAGTGGCCATACAGATCCACTATCATCCTGTACTGCTCTCGCTCGAGCTCCTTCTTCCGTTCGAGCTTCTTCGCGAGGGTCTCTTGCTCTTCAGCGTTCCCCATAACTGCTATATGAGATCGCTCGGTCGCGGCGATCGGAACGTCATTCGTCGAGCTTACAGTAATCATTATTTCGTGCTTCCCCGTGTCTTCGGCTCCCGCTATTGTACCAGTCGCGGGACCCGGATGCCACGGAAACTGATCAGCTTCTTCTCTGGCTCCTCCGACCTGGCGACCCTGAGAGATTTGTATGCTATCTTCATTGAAAAGTCAAAGGAAGCGATGGGGCGCCGAGACGCGCCAGGGGCGCATCCGGTGTGGCGCAGGAGGCTATCGCCAGCTCGGGCCAAGACTGATACCGGTCAGCGGTCCTTCCGGCCGCGGCCAGACGAAGCGCTCCGACATGAACCCTTATACGAATCTGTGGTGAGGGAGTATAATCTAACCAGCGCGGTACCGCCCCTGCTTCCGTACCGGCGGATGATTCGGGGTCGCCGGAACGGTTGGCAGGTGCTAGATCATGGTCAACCTCCTCGAAAGGAGAGCACCCTTTGAGTACCCTTGTTTTCGAGATTCTCGTCATTTTTTTGCTGCTTTTGGCTAACGGCATGTTTGCCATGTCCGAGATAGCCGTTATTTCGGCCAGGAAGACCAGACTCCAGCAGTTGGCGGAAGAGGGAAATCGAGGTGCCCGAGCGGCCCTAATGCTCACCACTGACCCGAACCAGTTTCTTGCGACGATTCAGGTGGGCATCACCTTGATCGGCATTTTCGCGGGCGCCTTCGGCGGGGCAACCCTTGCCGAAGGACTGGGGAGGCGCCTCAGTACAGTCCCCGCCATCGCCCCGTACAGCCACGCCGTCGCCGTCGGGATCGTCGTCGTCGGGATCACTTACTTTACCCTCATCATCGGCGAGTTGGTGCCCAAGCGCCTCGCCCTCGGGAACGCCGAGCGAATCGCGGTGAAGGTGGCAGTCCCCATGCGTCTTCTGAGCACCCTCTCTTCACCGATAGTCCGGCTCCTGAGCCTCTCAACGAATATTGCTCTTCGCCTCCTCGGGGTCAAGCACGTTCCGTCGCCGCCGGTCACCCCGGAGGAGCTCAAGGTGATGATCGAACAGGGCATGGAGACCGGCGTCTTTGAAGAGGCCGAGCAGGACATGATAGAGGGGGTCCTCCGTCTGGACGAGCGCCAGGTCGGCGCCTTCATGACCCCCCGAACACAGATCGTCTGGCTCGATCTCGAGGACTCGGCGGAGGACATGCACCGGAAGATCAAGGAGAGCCACTACTCACGCTTTCCGGTGAGTAAGGGCAGTCTCGACAACGTTCTCGGCATCCTTCGCAGCAAAGATCTCTTGGCGCAAAGCCTTGCCTGCAAGCCCCTCGATCTGAAGCCTCTCCTGCGTCCCGCCCGGTTCATCCCGGAGACCATCTCGGCGCTGAAGGCATTGGAGTTGCTCAGGGCCCGGGGGGTGCACCTGGCGCTGGTGACGGACGAGTACGGCGGCATCCAGGGAATGGTGACGCACCATGATATTCTCGAGGCGATTGTCGGCTTCATTCCATCGGCAGGTGCGCCGGCAGAGCCCGGGGCGGTACAGCGGGATGACGGTTCCTGGCTCATCGACGGCCTCATGGACATCGATGAGCTGAAAGAAATCTTCGACCTCAAGAGGTTGCCTGGCGAAGAGCAGGGCAGCTATCATACCGTCGGCGGGTTCATCATGAGCCAGACGAGCAGCATCCCGTCGGTGGGGCAGCACTTCGAATGGGGAAATCTTCGCTTTGAGGTGGTAGATATGGATGGGCGGCGGGTGGACAAGGTACTGGTCACGCCGATCCAGAGGGATGCTCTTGGGAGCGCAGGAAAGAGATGAGAGGTGCGCGGAGTGAAGGCGGCATGGAAGATCTATCTCTGGCTGGCGGTGATAACCTACGCCGGGGTTACCGTGTACACCGGGCTGCGAGCTTCCCCTTCTCTCTGGGTTGAGGTCGCAGTCACCCTTGTCGCTTTCATCGGCCTGTATGGCTATGCCTACTCCAGACGGATCGGGAAAGCCCTGTTCTGGAAGGCGTGGCTCTTCGTGCTCATCTGCTGGGATCTGGTGAGCGCCCTGGTGTACGTGAAGATGATGAGCATCCTCATGCTCGTTCCTTTCCTCTGGTTTTTTGTGCCGCTCTGCATGGCGCTCTACACGTACGGCTTCCGCTCTCCTTTGCTCTGGGAAGTGAAGCCAGTTGGTTCTCCGGCTACCTGAGGCAAAGATCTTCTGCCTCCAGGCCCTCATCAAGAAGACCCGTTGTCCCTTTCCTCACTTGCCCTACACAAATTCGTGCCTAGAATGTGAGCGTTCAACCACCTACCCGGGGATGTCCCTTTACTACAAGCAGCCGCGAGGGAAAGATGAGCGACTGGCACAGAATTGACGCTGTAGACGTGGTGAAACGCTTGGGCACGGATGCCACTGCCGGCCTGGCTGAGTCCGAGGCCGCCCGCCGCTTGCAGGAGCACGGTCGGAACGAGATTGCCGAGCGCGGGGGACGGAGTGCGTGGAAGATCCTCTGGGAGCAGCTCACCGCGACGATGGTGGTGATCCTCATCATCGCCGCCGTCGTCTCCGGTCTCCTGGGTTCATTCAAGGACACGGGCTCAAGAAACTCGCAGTGCCGACCGTGAGAGTAATGCGGGGTGGACAGTTCCGGGAGATCTCGTCCCGGGAGCTCGTGCCGGGGGACGTCCTCCTCCTGGAGAGCGGAAATCTCGTTCCCGCCGATTGCCGTCTCCTGGAGAGTGTGAATCTTCGCATTCAAGAGGCGGCCCTTACCGGCGAATCCGAGCCGGTGGAAAAGCACGTGGAGCCCCTGGCTGGCGAGCTCCCCCTCGGCGACCGCCGGAACATGGCTTACATGGGAACGGTCGTCACTCTGGGACGGGGCCGAGCGGTGGTGGTAGCAACCGGAATGGGGACCGAGCTGGGGAACATAGCCGACCTCATGCAGACGGCCGGCCAGGAGCAGACGCCGCTTCAGCGACGCCTCGACCAGCTCGGGCGAGCCCTGGCGGTTGTCGGTCTCGGCATCGCCGGCCTCATCCTCGTCCTTGGGCTTCTTCGCGGGGACGAACTCACCCACATGCTCCTCACCGGCGTGAGCGTCGCGGTGGCCATTGTCCCTGAGGGTCTGCCGGCCGTGGTCACCATCACCCTCGCCCTCGGGGCCCAAAGGATGCTCCGGCGCCGGGCCCTCATCCGCAAGCTCCCGGCGGTGGAGACCCTCGGCTCCGTGACCGTGATCTGCTCCGACAAGACCGGGACCCTCACCGAGAACCGCATGACCGTGGTGGTCCTCGATGTCGCGGGGCACGAGGTGAACCTGAGCGAGGAGGTGCGCCGAGGCGTGACTCGGTTTGCGAGGGAGGATCTGGCCGCCACGCCGTCGCCTTTCCCGTTGCTGCTCTTGGGTGGAGCTCTCTGTAACGACGCCCAGCTCGTTCCCGGCCCGACCGAGGGCAAGTTCCACTCCCTCGGCGATCCCACCGAGGGCGCACTCGTTGTGGCTGCAGCACGCCTGGGGTTCTGGAAGGGCGAGCTGGAGAAGATGCTGCCCCGGGTGCACGAGTTTCCTTTCGACTCGGAGCGCAAACGAATGACCACGGTGCACAAGGGCTCGGGCAAACCGCTTCCGGCTCTCGCCCAAGAAGGGCTCGACGGCTCACCCTACGTCGCCTTCACCAAGGGGTCGGTGGATGGGCTTCTCGAAATATCGGATCGGGTATGGGTGAACAGCCAGGCCGAACCGCTGACCACGGAATGGCAGGAGCGGATCCGGATCGCCAATGAGAAGATGGCGAAGAACGGGATGCGTGTCCTCGGGGTTTCCTTTCAGCCCCGGAAGTCCGCCGCCGACCCGGGAGAACCCCTGGAGCGGAACCTGATCTTTGTAGGCCTTTTCGGTCTCATCGACCC
>JAGFXI010000038.1 GCA_017861095.1 Deltaproteobacteria bacterium
CACATAGATGTCGGGGCTGATGTACTGGACCTCTTCCTCATTGTAGGCCAGGCCCGGCTTGGGCTCCAGGTGGGTGATGATGTTGATGGCCGCCTGGATTTCCTGAGGGCTCCTTCCGGTAGCTCTGACGATGGCCTGATAGTTCTTGGTCTCCAGGTCATTCAGGTGATTCTTGACGATGTCGATGACCAGGGTGTCTGGGAGGCTGAGGTTTTTCACCTGGAGGAGCAGACACTCCTGGAGATCCCTTGCCGCCACCCCGGGGGGGTCGAAGTCCTGGACCACCGCGAGGACCAGCTCCACAAAGCCCTCGTCGCGGCCGCCCATCTGGGCGATCTCGGCCACCGTCGCCTTGAGGTAGCCATCCATATCGATGTTGCCAATGATAAGGGTTCCCACGTCCTTTTCATCTTCCGACAGGTGGGATAGATGTAACTGCCAGAGTAAATGGGCATTCAGGTCAGGCTTCTTGGTGAGGCGACCTTCCAGCGAAGGCAGCTCGGGGCTCACCTCATGCTCGATCGGGACTCGACCGCTGCTGTAAGTGCTGTACTCGCCCAGGTAGGCCTCCCAGTCGAAGTCGTCCCGCGGCTTCTCGTCAATAGTGACCTCGGAGACCTGCTCCTTGTCCCGGCTGAAGGATTCCCCCTCCTCCTCCTCCTGCGATTCCTGCTGATCCGCGGCTCCCTCGGCCGTCTCCTCGAGGAGCGGGTTTTGCTCCAGCTCCTGGGTGATGGTATCCAGCAGTTCCAGGCGGGAGAGCTGCAGCAGTTTGATGGCCTGCTGCAACTGAGGGGTCATGATCAACTGTTGCGCCAGCCTGAGCTGCTGTCTCAGTTCGATCGCCATAGGTCGTTACTCTGCCGGCCCCTCGTGCCGTTCTCCACCGTCTCTCGTAGAAAGTTGACTAGTCACTGGCCGCGACCACGCCTTGGCGTGGCTTTGCCGAACGGATCACCCTGCCTCGCGTTATCACCGTGCAGCCCATCATGTCCGCTTGCTAGAGGCTGAACTCCTCCCCAAGGTAAATCTTTCGTGCGAGCGCACTCGCCGCGATCTGGGCCGGGTCACCCTCCTCCAGAAGTTGCCCCTGATGGAGAATGTAAGCCCGATCACAGACCTTGAGGGTCTCCCGCACATTGTGATCTGAAATCAAGAGCCCGATACCCTTTTCCTTCAATTGTCCCAGGATCCGTTGCAGGTCGAGAACGGCCAGAGGATCGATGCCGGCGAACGGTTCATCGAGGAGCAGGAAGCTCGGCCTGGTCACCAGGGCCCGGGTGATCTCGACCCGCCGGCGCTCGCCGCCGGACAGAGAGTATGCCTTGTTGTCGGCGAGCGGCGTGAGGTTCAACTCGGCGAGGAGCTCCTCGAGCCGCGTCCTTCGTTCGTCTCGGGTGAGCGCCATGGTCTCGAGGATCGCCATGAGGTTCTCTGCCACCGTGAGCTTCCGGAATACTGACGGCTCCTGGGGCAAATAGGTAATCCCCTCCCGTGCCCGCAGGTACATGGGGAGACCGCTCACCTCTTTCCCGTCGAGAAAGACCTGGCCACCGTCCGGACGAATCAACCCTACGATCATGTAAAAGGTTGTAGTCTTGCCCGCACCGTTCGGTCCCAGAAGCCCCACGATCTCTCCGCGGTTGACAGCAAGACTCACCTGATCGACCACCCGGCGGCTGCGGTAGACCTTTACCAACCCCTGAGCGCTGAGCTTACCCACCTTGGTCGCCGGTTGCGGGGGGACGTTTTGCTCCTTCTCCACTCTTACTCCCGTCAGCAGCGCCCTTGGGGCCGGAACTGTAAATGGTGGCCTGCACTCGCCCGGAAGGGCCCGATTCCACAATGCTCTTCTCGCTGTCCAGAAAAAGGGTGATCCGGTCACCCTGGATGGAATCCTGATTGCGCACCACCCGGGGGTCGCCGGTAAGTACCACCTTGTTGTCGGCCCGGTAGTACGTGGCCACCTTTCCGGTCGCTACCCGCTCTCCCTGGGTGATCTGTACGTTTCCCTCCACGACAATCTTATCCACAGAGCCACCGCCGAGATCGGAGCCTTTGGCGTCTCCCTGGCCTTTGTCAGCATAGAAGACCGTCATCTTGTCGCCCCGAACCACGATATCCTTCTGGGTGGCGACCACGTGTCCCGAGAATACGACCTGGTGCTGCTGCTGGAACGCCTCCACCTGGTCGCTGGTGATGTGGATCGGCTCCGCCTTGTCCGGCTCGGCCGGCTTCTGCTGCTGGGCCCTAACGGACACCGTTCCGAGGACAAAGAGAAACGCCGCGAGAACGGCTGTTATGCCGATCACCGGAGCGGGTCTTGCCATGAGGTGCCTCTTCCCGCCCATCCTCTTATCCCCGGTTTGGGGAGCCTCCCAGCCTCACGCCTTCCAGGCGGGTGTCGACGCGGCTCAGGATTTTCATGCTGCGCTCATCTATCTCGAGGCTCGCCCCCACCCCACGCAGGGTGAGCCCCCGGCCCACGATGAGCACGGGATCGGGAGTGAAGATGAGGTTCTTGGCGTTATCATAGAACAGGTGAGCGGTTGTCAGCTCGTAGGTGTCGTTGTAGTTCACATGGACGTTCCCGCGAGCCTCCATGTTCTTGCTCCCATGGTCGATCGAACCTTCGTCAGCCACCAGAGTGATCTTGCCGCCATCATTCTGGAAAAACACCACGGTCACCTTGTCAAGGAACGTCTGCTGCTGCTGCTCGTAGTGCCGAGCTGCGTCCGCCTCGACGGTGTAGCGGGTGCGGCCCTGTCTCACCTCGCTGTACTCCATGTGGTTGATGGTAAGAGAGGAGGTGTCATCGGCATTCTTGTCCGCCGCCGGCAGCCCCTGGGAGATGGGCGCGGAGCGCTGTTTCAGTGCCACGACAAACAGGACAACCACGCAGACCATGGCCGCCGAAACGACCCAGCGGATGCGGGACCAGAACCGATGCTCCATAACCTCTCGTAGCCAATATGACCGGGGGAGCTACCCACAACGCTCCATGCAACTTCCATGCAAAATCTCTTCAGGTTTAGATATACCATAGCCCCTCGGGACTGTAAAGGCCATTATCTTCGGGATAGACCGCAAAAAATCTATGAAAATCAAGTTGTTAAAAACTTGCTGAACGCCCCCTCCCCTCCCGGTTGCATCGAGTCCTCTGACGGGTTGCCGAAAAGCCGGCCGAGCGCGCGCCTGAGGCCGGGGGATCTGCGAGCCAGGGCGCATGCTCTCGCTTCACCCAGAACTAGAGAGGTCAGAGCGGTTCTTTCCGCACTGTCGTCGGGGCTTCATCCGGTGCCGAGAAAGGGGCCGGCCATCTCTTCCCACCTGCCCTGAGCCTGAAGAATGAGCTCACAGACCTCACGAACCGCACCCCGTCCCCCATCACGGTCAGTAATCACGTGACAGTACGACGCTACCGCCGGGACCGCGCCAGCCGTGGCGACCGCGAGACCGACCCGCCTCAGGATGGGGATGTCCACGATGTCGTCCCCCACGTACGCCACGTCTCTGTCGGTGAGCCCCCGCTTCGCTATGATTTCCTCGTAGGCGGGGAGCTTGTACAACGTGCCCTGGACTACGAGCCCGATCCCCAGGTCTTCGGCTCGACGGGCAACCACCCGCGAGCTCCTCCCGCTGATGAAACCCACTTCGATCCCGGCCCGCTGAAGAAGGCGAATGCCGAGCCCGTCCCGGACGTTGAACACCTTGCTCTCCTCCCCGTCGGGGTGAAGAAGGATCCCGCCATCGGTGAGCACCCCGTCCACATCGAGCAGAAGGACCCGTATCCGGGCCGCGCGCTCAGTGACCTCCTCCGGGCTCGGGCGGTATCTCATGGGCCTTCCTTTCCTCCTCCCGGTTGGACAGCCCCATGTACCCTGAGGAGCGTCCCCACCAGAGGTTCGAGGTCGCGCAGGGCGATGGCGTTCGGTCCGTCGCAGAGGGCGCGATCCGGTTCCTCGTGGACCTCCAGAAATACCCCGTCCACCCCGGCAGCCACCGCCGCCCGCGCCAGCGCGGCCACGAAGCGGCGTTCCCCGCCCGAGCGCTCTCCTCCTCCCCCCGGAGACTGGACGCTGTGGGTGGCGTCGAATACTACCAGACCGCACTCTCTCAAGATGGCGAGAGACCGCATATCCACCACAAGGTTGTGGTAACCGAAGAAGGTACCACGCTCGGTGAGGATCACCCGGTCGTTCCCGGCAGCCCTGATCTTGGCCGCCACGTGGACCATCTCGGTGGGGGAGAGGAACTGGCCCTTTTTCACGTTCACCGGTTTCCCGGTCGCGGCCGCCGCCATGACCAGGTCGGTCTGGCGACATAGGAAGGCAGGGATCTGGAGCAGGTCAAGCACCTCGGCCGCTCGGTTCACCTCGGAGACCGAGTGGACGTCCGAGAGCACCGGCAGATGGAACCTCCGGCGGACCTCGCCGAGAATCTCGAGCCCCGCGTCGAGGCCCGGGCCTCGGAAAGAGCGATGAGAGGTACGGTTCGCCTTGTCATAGGAGCTCTTGAAAATCACGGGAAGGCGAAGTGTGGCGGCCAAGCCCCTGAGGACCTCGGCCGCTGTAAAGGCGATCTCGGCGCTTTCGAGAACGCAAGGGCCGGCAATAAGAAAGAGCCGGCCGTCGCCGATGGTGGCGTGCTCCAACACGATGGCTGGCATGACTAACCTCGTGGGGTGATGTTCAGGCCGGGTTGGTCTGCCGGTGCTCCAGGGAGCTCCTGATGAATTCCCGGAAGAGGGGATGGGGGGCCATGGGTCGAGACTTGAATTCGGGGTGGAACTGACACCCCAGAAACCAAGGATGATCTTCTAGCTCGACGATCTCCACGAGTTCCTTGTCCGGCGAGAGTCCGGTGTACCGGAGTCCCTTCGCGCCGAGCACCTCCCGGTACTCGTTGTTGAACTCGTAGCGGTGTCTGTGCCGTTCGGAGATCTGGCGCTCGCCGTAGGCAGCGTACGCCCTGGAACCCTCTTCCATGACGCAGGGATAGGCCCCGAGACGCATGGTGCCGCCGAAGTCCGAGTTCTCGTCCCGCCGTTGGATGGCCTTCTTGGCGTAGTCGTACCACTCGCGCATGAGGTAGATCACTGGTTGCGGGCAGGTGCGATCAAACTCCATACTGTGCGCCTGAACGAGACCGGCCACGTGCCTGGCGAACTCCACCACCGCGAGCTGCATTCCCAGGCAGATACCGAAGAAGGGAATCCGGTTCTCTCTGGCGTACCGGACCGCCTTGATCTTGCCCTCGATACCCCGGCCGCCGAAACCGCCCGGCACGAGGATTCCATCCGCCCCGCTCAAGAGGGTCTCTCCGCCCTCCTTCTCAACCTGCTCGGAGTCGATGTAGTTCAGCCTCACCTGGCAGTCGTTGGCAACCCCCCCGTGGACGAGGGCCTCGTTCAGGCTCTTGTAGGACTCGCGGAGATCGATGTACTTCCCCACGATCCCGATGGTGACCTCGTGTTTGGGCTTCTTCAGCCGATGGACGAGCTCCTCCCAGTGCTCGAGCCGGGGCGCCCGGGTCCAGATGTTCAGGTACTGAACGATCTTCTCGTCAAGGCCTTCCTGATGAAACTTGAGCGGCACCTCGTAGATGGTCTCGACGTCCTGTGCGGTGATAACCGCCTCCGGCTCCACGTTACAGAAGTGGGCGATCTTGGCCTTGATCGACTTGCTGAGAGGCATTTCGGTGCGGCAGAGGAGGATGTCGGGCTGAATACCGATACCGCGGAGCTCTTTCACGCTGTGCTGGGTGGGCTTGGTCTTCACCTCGCCAGCCGCTTTGATGTAAGGAACCAGGGTGAGGTGAATGTAGATGACGCTCTCCTTGCCGAGATCCGATTTCAGTTGCCGGATTGCCTCGAGGAAGGGCTGCCCCTCGATGTCTCCCACAGTGCCGCCGATCTCGACGATGGCCACGTCGGCGTCATTCACCACGTTCAGGATGTTTTGCTTGATCTCGTCGGTGATGTGGGGAATCACCTGGACCGTGCCGCCGAGGTAATCACCCCGGCGCTCCTTGGTGATCACGGCGTAATAGATGCTGCCGGAGGTAAAGTTGTTCTTCCTGCTCATCCTGGCGGAAGTGTACCGCTCGTAGTGACCCAAGTCCAGGTCGGTCTCAGCGCCGTCGTCGGTGACGTAAACCTCGCCGTGCTGAAAGGGGTTCATGGTTCCTGGGTCCACGTTGATGTAAGGATCCAGCTTCTGAAGGGTGACCCGCAACCCCCGGCTCTCCAGGAGCGCCCCAATGGCGGCTGAGGCAAGCCCTTTCCCCAGCGAGGAGAGCACGCCGCCGGTTACGAAGATGAATTTACGCTTGCTCACAGTCACGCTCTCATAGCAAGGGGCTAAACCGAGCCGCTTCTTCCCCATCCCTTAACTCCTCCGCCAGGGGGAGGGGAGCTAGCTGTCGCGACCACGAATTCCCTATCCCTTGTCGAAGTTCCCGCCTTTTCGCCGAGGACGGGAGAGGGTGAGGGCGAGGGTGACAGGGACTCTCCCATAACACCCAAAAAGCACAAGGCCCCGACGATCCGGGGCTCAAATTCGGCTCAAGTATAGCAGGGAGCCCTCAGATGTCAAGGCAGCGGGACTGCGGCGATGGCGCGTCCAATTCCCTTTTTCCCTTGCAATTTCCTATGGCCTATCCTATAGTGGCGTCACTGCTGAGTCGGATTTCCGAAGGAGCATCGGTGTTCTGGACTTCCGGCAGGGCCTCGGGATTTCACTCTTCCCTTCCGAGCCTTCTGTACACACCATCGTTGCGAGAACGGTCTGGTCCTTCCCATGCCTTTCGGGAGGGGTGAGACCTTCGATCCAGCGATGCACTATCTCTTCCGGGCTAGCGCCGCGAGGGCTGAGGAGGCTGCGTCCCCATGGTTGTGGCTCGACGCATGACCAGGAATCCGGTGACTATTTCTCCGAAGGCCTCTATCCAGGAGGCCATCCAGCTCATGAAGCGTCACGCCATCCGGCACCTCCCCGTTGTCGATCAGGAGAAACGGCTGGTGGGCTGGATCAGCGACAGCGATCTACGCGGCGTCATCATCCCCTCGATGATCGAAGATCTCACCGTGGGAGATGTCATGATCGCCGATCCCATCACCGTCACACCCGATGAGGTCCTCGAGAAGGCGGCCCTCCTTATCACCGAACACAAGATCGGGGGCCTGCCGGTCCTCGAAAACGGCAAACTGGTTGGCGTCATCACCGTGATAGACATCCTCGAGGCCTTCATCGACATCATGGGAGTACTCCGCTCCAGCTCCCGGCTCGATGTCCAGCTGCGGGACTGCGGCGTCGATTTCCACGAGGTCTCTCGGATCATCCGGGAGCACGATGGCGAGATCATCAGCGTCGGTATCCTAAGTGACACGCCTGAGAGGCGCATTTACTCTTTTCGCCTCGAGAAGTGTGACGTTGAACGGGTCCGCCGCGCCCTGGAGGCGAGCGGCCACAAGGTAGTATCCTTTATTCCCTGAGGGGGTATGCACGCAACCCAGTTCGTTCTGAAGCGGTTGTCTGCTTGACGCGATATCTGTGATTCATCCGGGCTCCGGTCGGGGCGACGACCGGGCATCTCGTGAGTTCCTCTGCCTACTCCACCACCTGAAGTGTTTCTCCGCGTGCTTGAGTTGATCCAGTAAGATCCATTACCCCTGTTCCCGTTAGACCTGTGGGAAAGGAGGTGAGGCGTCTCCGTGTCACTCGGTCGCCCGCAGGCGAGGGCGGACCGTTGGGGACAAGGGGTCACAAGGGCATCGTCACTGACACGCCAAGTCTGGGTTACCTAGAGAGGGAGGGTTTTGCAATGGGCAACATACCGGAAGATTACCTACCACCCAAGGACATGTGGCCTGACTATCTCGTCCCGGAGGAATTCGCCAAGACTCCCATGGAGCTGAACCTGGCCGAGTTTCTCCTCGACCGCCACGTGGCCGCAGGTGGTGCCAACAACCCTGCCGTCAAGTTCATGGACCGGGCCATCACCTACGGCCAGCTTCAGGAGCAGGTGAACAAGTTCGGCAACGCCCTGAAAGCGGCAGGCGTGCAACCCCAGGACCGCGTGGGCATCCGGCTGGTGAATACCCCCCCGGCCATCGTCACCATCTTCGCGATCATGAAGGTCGGCGCCATCCCCGTCCCCACCTCCCCGCTCTGGTCCGCGGAGGAAGTGGCCTTTGTGGCGAACGACGCCGAGATGAAGTACTTCGTCGTCAACGCGCCCCTCATGGGTCCGGTAGAGACGGCCAAGGCCAATTTCGCCGCCGAGACCAAGGTCATTGTCATCGGCGGCAACCCTGATGAAGTCAAGGCCAAGGGCGATCTGGTCTATGAGGAGATGCTCGCCAAGGGCTCCACGAGCCTCCAGGCGACCAAGCTCAAGGCCGACGACATCGGCATCATGCTCTATACCTCCGGCACCACCGGCATGCCCAAGGGGTGTGTCCACTTCATCCGCCCTGCGGTCATCGAGTCCAGGATCGTGAACAATCACGTCTACCGGCTGAAACCCGGGGACGTCTTGGGCGGCTCGGCGCCGGTCTCCTTCGCCGCCGGGTTCGGAACCTTCATCCTCATTCCCTTCGAGGGTGGTGCGGCCATCTCCCTGATCCCGAAGTTCGCTCCGGGCGACATGATGGACCTCGTCCAGAAGCACCGGATCACGGTGATGACGGGGCTTCCCACCGCCTATCGGGCCCTCATGAAGTTCCCCGAGTTCAAGAAGTTCGACACGAGCTCGGTCCGCCTTTACACCTCGGGCGGCGACGCCCTGGGCGCCGAAACCCTCCAAGGATGGAGAGAACTCACCGGCCTGCCCATCTGGGAGGGCCTGGGCGGCACCGAGATGCTCCATCTGGTAACCTCAAACACCCTGAACCCCGAGCCGGTGCCGAACTCCATCGGCAAGGCGCTTCCCGGCGTCAAGGTGCGGGTCGTCGGCCCTGACGGCAAGGACTGCAAGTCCGAGGAGATCGGGAGCATGCTCCTCAAGGGCCCGTCGGGAACCCTCTACTGGAAGCCGTACGTGGATAACGAGCGGCTCCTGAGCTCCCAGCGGAAAGGTGTGGTGCAGGGCTGGAACCAGATGGGTGATGCGGTCTACATGCGGGATGACGGCAACATGTTTTTCGTCTCCCGCGAGGACGACATGATCAAGAGCTCCGGCTATCGCATCGGGCCTGCCGAGGTGGAAGAGGCCATCTGCAAGCACCCGGCGGTGGCAGACTGCGGCGTCATCGGCATTCCCGATCCCGACAAGGGCCAGGTCACCAAGGCCTTTGTGGTGTTGAAGCCCGGCTTCACGGGGAGCGATCAGTTCTTCGAGGAACTCAAGGATTTCCTCAAGCAGCACATCGCCATCTACAAGCTCCCGCGGCTCATCGAATACCGGGACGCCCTGCCGCGCACACCCACCGGCAAATTGCTCAGGCGGCTGCTGCGCCCGCCGAAGAAGTAGTCCTCACTCGCCAGCCGCAATCCCCTCCCCCTCGGGGGGAGGGGATTTTTCTTTCTTAAGCAGGCCGACTTGGATAGAATAGCGATGCTCACCCTGCCTGCTCTTTTCCTTGTGGAGGAAACCTCATGCTGGTCTGGCGCCCGACGTTGCTCTGCTCCCTCCTCGTTCTCCTTCTCGTGAGCCCCTCGGCCCTGGCTGCCCCCATCAAGATCGGCGATATCCATCCCCTCACCGGCCGCCTGGCGAAGCATGGGCTCGAAAGCCATCAGGGTGTTATCGCCGCCGTGGCCGAGGTGAACGAGGCGGGCGGCGTTTTCGGCAGACAGGTCGAGCTCGTGAGCAGGGACGACCAGAGTCTTCCCGATGTCGCCATCTCGCGGGCCGAGGAGCTCTGCGCCAGAGAAAAGGTCGTGGGCCTCACCGGCGGCTACGAGGATTCTCTCGTGGGCGCCGTGAGTGAGGTGGCCCGAAAATACCAGGTCCCCTTCGTTGCCAGCGCCAGCCTCCAGAAGGAGCTGGCCCGCCACGGCAACCCCTTCTTTTTCCGGGTCGCCGGGCTGCAGGGGTTTGTGGAACCCCTCTGCGACTTCTTGAGCGAGCGGCTGCGGCCCCAGCGCCTGGCTATCCTCCACGCCGCCACTCCGGGGGCCACCGAGTTTGCCGCCGACCTCGAGCGCTGTTTGCAACCGCGCGGGATCCCGCTGCGGCTCGGAGAGAAGTTTCGTCCCGGGACCCCGGATTTCGTCCCCCTCATCGCCAAGCTCGCCACGCTCCCTGCAGACGTGATTGTCTCCGGGGGCTTCTTCTCCGATCACATCCTCCTCGTCCGCCAGCTCAAGGCGCAGCGCCTGAGCGCCAAGGCCTACATCGGCCCCTGGGGCGTCGCCTACGAAACCTTCCTCGAGGAGATGGGGGAGGATGCCGAGTACCTCTACGGCACCTCCGCCTGGATGCCGGGGATCACCCTGCCGGGCACGGAGGCGGCCTCCCGGGCCTTTGTCGAGCGCTGTCGTCGGCTGTTCCAGAGGGAGCCGAGCTCGACCACCATGCACGGTTACACCGCCGCCCGGGCGCTCCTCGCCGCCGTCGAGGACGTGCTCCGGCGCGGTCAGCCGCTCACCGGAGCGAATGTTCGCCAGGCCCTGGCCGGCCTCGATCTGCTCCTCCCCATGGAGCGCCTCTCTTTCGATGAGCGCGGCGATCCTCGCTCCTATCGCCACGTGGTCGTCCAGGTCCAGGGTGGCAGGTTCGTAGTCGTCTACCCGCCGGAGCGGGCCACCGGCTCCGCCGTCTACCCGGCACCGCCGTGGAAGCAGAGGCCGTGATGTGGATCACCGCCCTTGTCTCGGGGATCGCCCTGGG
>JAGFXI010000473.1 GCA_017861095.1 Deltaproteobacteria bacterium
TTCCCTTTCCGTTGGATTTGTGGCGAGAACCGTAGCAATTCCCGAGAAAAGGTGGAATTCTCTGCACGGGACGATTCGTGCTGCAAGGAAACTACCGGGTTTGAGGTCGAGATTGATCGTGGGCGTCGTATGGTACACCTCGTAGGTGCGCTCGTTGATAAGGTTCTTCATGAGCAAATTTCGCTCTCCCCTCCCTTTCACCTCAAACAGGCTTTCCATTACGGTCTGCCAACCCAGGATCATCTCCTGCACGTCCCCACTCATCCTCCGTTCGTATTTTTCAACGAATCGTTCGAGGACGGTTCCCCCATATTCGAGTTCGGACTCCAGCATGAACCGGTCCAGCAAGTTCACCCACTCACCTTCGGGCCCACGCTCTTGCCGCGCCGCGTTCTTGCCTCCGAATGCCTTCTCGCGCTCGTGTGTAAATTCTGGCCGCAGGGCGAACGCAACCAAGGCAGCCTTGATCTCCCCGATTCGTGCCAGTGTCTCTCCGGATGGCCCGTCTTCTCCCACCTCCAGATCTTCCGTCAAAGCCTAAGCCAGATCTTGTGCTCGCTGGGAAGCCTGAAGCCCCACTTCCTCGCCCAGGCAACCCCTCCGTGGACGATCTTCGCTGCAAGCGAAAGCTCGCAGGGAACAAGAGACATCCCTTTGGCGGCCAGTCGCGATCTTGTCTCTTCAATCTCGGACTCACGGACCCCGTAGTTCCCCCAGGCATCCTTGAGCCCAAGTCCGGCCAGGTCAACGAGAAAACCGGATGACACGAGCCCGCTTGCCGCTCTTCTGAAAATGAAAATGCTTGCCATCCTTGCGTCCTTCCAGTCCTCGTTTATCAGACATGAGACAAGCGGATGGCGATGGTCAAGTGCCGCATGAAGCGGGGCCTCTCTTCTGAGCAGTTCGGGCAACGATTTCCTCCTGGCCTTCTGTTGCCTTTGCCGCTCTTTCCGCTTCTTCTGTTTTCTAGATTCTCTTGTCAACGTGGTCTTACCTCTCAGGTTTCATACCCTGCGCCGGCCGCGAGCAAATGAATTGACGGGGCTGCGTCGATTCCTGATGCGCCCGGCCCTATCGGGGAGGCAGAGGCGGTCGCCAATGGTTATGGATTGAAGGTTTTTCACGGCCTGTGAATCTGCTCTGGTTAGAGGCAAACCGCACCCAAGGGCAGTATAGGGATCGTTGAAGGGGCGGTCAAATCAAAAGGGGTATCATGTTTCCCTTCTCTCGCTTCGAGGTTTCAACTAGAATTGTTCGTTAAGAAACGGCCGCAGGGTACGTGGCGAAAAAAAGGGGCTTGACATGCAGTTTCTCGGCACTGATCGGTACTATCTCAATCCTGAGTTGCGGGAGATCGTCAACATTGCGATCGCCATGGAAAAGCCTCTCCTTGTCACCGGGGAGGCGGGAACCGGGAAGACCCAACTCGCCTTCGAAATCGCGCGGGCGCTGGGTCGCCTGAACGACTCTCGTTTCGGGACCCGCGACAGCGGCCGGGACGTGAACAACATCTGGGACTACCTTAGGTTCGGTCCTATCGGCCGGGCCTTTCAGGCGGAGAGGCGCTGCGTTCTCCTTCTCGACGAGATCGATAAGACCGACTCCGACACCCAGGACAATCTCCTCGATGTCCTGGAAGACAGCTCCTTCGTCATTCGGGAGATCAACCACAAGCTCAAGGCGAGGCAAAGGCCTATCACCATTATCACCAGTAACGCCAAACGGGAGCTTTCCGATCCCTTCCTCCGTCGCTGCTACTGCCACCATATCCCCTTTCCCGCCATGGAGGAGATGACCCGAATCGTGCGCCTCCACTATCCGCAGATCCCGGCGCCCCTCTTGGACTCCGCCCTGCCCACCTTCTATCGCCTGCGCCAAATGGGCTTCGAGAAACCGCCGGCCACAGGAGAGCTTCTGGATTGGTTGGGAGCCCTCCAGCTCGACGGCGTGGCCAGGCCGGTCGACCGGGGCAGGATTCTCCACCTGGGCACTTTGCTCAAGCGCGCCCAGGATCTGCTCAAGTACAAGAGCCGGGAGTCGACCGGTACCTAGGATCCAACGATGTTCCTTCCCTTCTTCCAGCTCCTCCGCGACCAGGGCGTCCCGGTAAGCCTCCGGCACGTGCTGGAGCTCTATGAGGCACTGGAGAAAGGGCTTGCCCCCGACCTGGATCGCCTCTTCATTCTTCTCAGGCTCACGTGCGTGAAGAAGCTTGAGCACTTCGATGCCTTCGAGCAGACCTTTGCCGCCTACTTTCTTGATGCCGAGCACGGCCGTGTGCCGCGGTTCGCACGGGATTTCTGGGAGAGCAAGGCCTTCCGCCGCTGGCTTGAGGAGGAAGTCCGCCGGGGAGCCGTGGCGGAGAGAGATCCGGGTCTACGGCGATTCGGTGCACCGTTCCGCGCTCAAGGTGATCGAGGCTCGCCGGTACGTCAATTACGCCGCCGCAAGGTGATCGAGGCTCGCCGGTACGTCAATTACGCCGCCGCCGCCACCCTCCGCGCCGAAAACCTCCGTCAGGCCCTGGCCTCGCTGCGGCACATGGTCCCCGCCGGGCCCGCCACGGAACTGGATGTGGATGAGACCGTGACCCGTTCCTCCCGAAACGGGGGCGAGATCGAACTGATTTTTCGGCGAGAGCTTCGGGACCGCATCCAGGTCGTTGTCCTCCTCGATAACGGCGGCAGCTCCATGATCCCTTACGTGGATCTGGTGAAGCTCGTCTTCGCCAAGATGCGGGACCAGTTTCGCGACCTGGACTACTATTATTTCCACAACTGCCTCTACGGCTGCGTGTACAGCGACCATCAGCGCCGTACCCCGTACCCCCTTCATCAACTCTTGCGCCGGGACCCCGAAACGAGGCTCATCATCATCGGCGACGCCAATATGGCCCCCGCCGAACTGCTCATCTCCAACGGCGCCATCGACTACTTCAGCAAGGTTCGCGTTCCCGGGCGGGAGTGGCTCCTCCAGCTCCGCAGCCATTTCCCCCGCAGTGTCTGGCTGAATCCTGTCCCCCGCAGCGGGTGGCGCCGGGAGAGCTCAACCATCACCTCCATCGGCCAGATCTTCCCCATGGAGGACCTCACGCTCTCTGGAATCAGGCAGGCGGTGGAGTGGCTGAATGCAGGCGGGACGTCGCCTCGGCAGGTTGGCGGGATCGGGACGCGGCGTTAATCGGGCAGAGCCCACCCGACCCGCTCCTCATTCCGGCCACCGAGAGACGGCGTCGAAGTCGAGGCTCCACGTATCCGGGGCCTCCTTGAGCCGGTGAAAACCGGCGGCGGCAACCATGGCGGCATTGTCGGTACAGAGTTCCGGCCGGGGAAGATGAAGACGGAAACCCAGCCTTGTAGCTTCCTCCTGTAACTTGCTTCGCAGACGGCTGTTCGCCGCAACCCCTCCGGCCACCACCACTTCCCTCACCCCGAAGCGGCCGGCGGCAAGGCAGGTCTTCTGGACGAGCACATCCACAATCGCTTCTTGAAAGCTCGCGGCGATGTCCGCGACTTCCACCGGCGGGCAGACTCCGGCACGCGAGGCCCCCTCGGCAGCGGAGGAAAACTTACCCAGGTCGACAAACCGGTGGACGAAGTGCACCACCGCGGTCTTGATACCGCTGAAGCTGAAGTCCAGGGAGTCCCGCTCGAGGTACGCCCTGGGAAAGGGAATGGCGTG
>JAGFXI010000247.1 GCA_017861095.1 Deltaproteobacteria bacterium
GTTGCTAAAGGCAACATCGCACTCGCTTGCCCACCCGGCCCCGAACGTCCGGCGGACCCACTGGACAACCAGGTGTTTCTCAGAAGGCATGGCGCGGCGGATCACAGTGCCCTGGTCTCCAAGTTGCCTGACAACCGGTCCCACTTCCGGGAGATCATACAGCTTCACGAGCATATCTGACATGGGGGCACTATCCGATCCGCAATATCAGCAAGGACTCCTTGGCAGGCACGAGTTCCAGCCAGCGCGGCAATCACTCCCGAGAAAGACGATTCGTTCTTCTGTCCGTGATAAGGCAGCTTGTCGAAACTCGTCTCATCTGCTACGACTTGGGCCCGTACAGCTTGATGTCCGGTTCAGGGGGAGGCGGTGGCGGAGACCCGGCCGGCGGAGGCTTCTGTGGTTCGGGGGGCGCCCCTTTCTTGGCCGGCTTCGGTTTGGGGACCAAGCTCTCCACGAACTCTTGAGTCATGGACTCTCGGGTCTTCAGGAGCTCTTCCGGGATGCGAACCTTGTCTCCTATACGCATTCGATTGGGGTCCAGTTCCGGGTTTGCCTCGACGAGGATCTTCCAGTTATCAATCTGCCCCGTGTACCACGCGGCGATGATCGACAGGGATTCGTTGGGCCACGTCACGGTACGGATGAAGTAAGTCGGCGCCTTCGGTGGCGGCGCAGGGGGCGCCTGCTGAACGGCGGGAGGCACCTTCACCTTCTCGCCCTCCGGCTGTTTTCCCGCCTCCTTCGGGCCCGCACAGCCAGCCAGAGACAAGATCAAACAGCAACCGATCAGGGTCGCAAGTACCCTCGCAGGGATCGTGAGCCTCATCTGTCTCCTCATGCCCCTTTTTTCAGGGTCTCGAGGTACTGTTTAGCCCCCTCGTTCTTCGGATTCACCTGGATGGCCCGTTCCAGATTCTTGACGCTCTGGTCGCGTTTTCCCAGCTTCACCTGAACCATCGCCAGGTTGAAAAGGGCCTCATCCTGGTAAGGGGGAGCCAGCTCAACCACCTTGCTGTACGCTTGCTCCGCCTTGGAATAATCCTTGGTCACCGCATAGGCATACCCCAGGTTGAACAGCGCGTCGGCTCGCTTGGCGTCAATCTTCGCGACCTTTTCGTAGGTCTCGATCGCCTTGGGGTAATCTTTCTCTCTTAGACACAGGCTAGCGAGCTGCGAGAGCCCCTCCACATTACGCGGATCAAGTCCCACCGCCTTGACGAGCAATTCCTTGGCCTTCGAGGGATCTGTCGCGGTTACCGCGGCGGCCTCACCTCTCAGTGCCTGCGAGTAGGGCTTCGATGCTTTGTCCAGCAAAGACGGATTCGTGGTCAAGGCTTCTTCAAGGGACTTGGTTGCCTCGGCGAAGCGCCCCAGCTTGAGGGCTGCCATGCCTTCCTCGAACTTGGCCAACCCGGGCTCGGGCGCCTTCGACGCGGCCGGCACCGAAGCAGGAGGGGGCGTCGGCGAGGCGACCTTCTCAGCCGGGCTTTCCGTGGTTGAAACCGTGGCCTGCCTCTCCGGAACCGGCCCTGGCTTCTGCTTGGCAACGAGGGTGAACACGAGGCCGAGGACAATGACGACAGCCGCGGCCGCGGCATAGAGCATTCCCCGCCTCTTGGGCTTCGCCTCGCCTTCGACCCCCTTCGCTTCGCGCTCGAAAATACCTGCCTCTTGCTTCACATCCTCAGGCGCTTCGGCCTTGTGCGGCAGTTCCAGCGGGAGCGTCCCCCTATCTACCCCTGGCCCGGGCTCTAACTCCAGCATGCCGGTCTTCTCTACCGCGATTTCTTCCTCGAACAGAATTTTCATGTAATCGGCCACACGGCGCGGGCTGGTCCGTGCCGACATCTGGTACATCAATTCCTCGATGTCCGCCAGCATGTCTCCCGCCGACTGATAGCGAGCCTCCCGCTCTTTCGCGAGCGCCCGATCGAGAATCTCATGGAACTTCGCGGGAAGTTCCGGTTTCAGTTGATCCGCCGGCGTGAACTTGGCGTCGCGCACCAGGTTTAGGACCTGTAGGGTATCTCCCTGAAACATCGGCACGCCGGTGGCCAGCTCGTAGAGGATTATACCGGTAGAGAAGATATCGGAACGGTGATCAATCGTCTCCCCTGCGGCCTGTTCGGGCGACATGTACGCCACTTTCCCCTTGATCATGCCCGACTGGGTCAGGTGGCTCTGCGTGGCTGCTTTGGCAATACCGAAATCGACGATCTTCACGTTTCCGTCGTAGGTAATCAGGACGTTTGCCGGGCTGATATCTCGGTGGATGATATTGAGGGGTTTCCCTTGAAAGTCCTTGAGGCCATGGGAATATTCCAGTGCCGCACAGATGCGGGACACAATCAGAAGCGTCGATTCCAGACGGAGGGGTTTCCCCTTGAGGCTGGCCTTCCTCATCACCATACGAAGATCTTTGCCGAGGAGGTACTCCATGGCAATATAGTAAGAGTCTTCGATACGGCCGAAATCGTAAATCTGCACGATGTTTTGGTGATGGAGCAGAGCGGCGAGCTTGGCCTCGTCGATAAAAGACGTAACCAGGTCTTCCTCACTGGCAAGGTGAGGAAGGATTCTCTTGATAGCGATGAGTTTCTCGAACCCCTGGATGCCGGTTATCTTGGCCTCGTAGAGCTCGGCCATCCCGCCGGTTGCGATCTTGTCGAGAAGCAGGTATTTTCCGAATCTGATCGGATCAGCTTTGGTCATGGTGGCCATACCTCGGCTGGCGATGTTTTGCAAGTATTATGCCCTCGTATCGGCGCACAGGTCAAGACGTTTCGCAGGGTTACTCGGGAGTTCCCCGGCTCTCCACGAGACACGATGTCCGGGCCGGGAAAAGGATGGTCTCCGCCGGCGCCCTGGACAAGCCGGCCGGAAGGAGGTCGGGCTGAAATACCGAGGCACGTCTGGTCCACGTCAACGGGTTGGAGTCGTAGGACCTCTTCAAGGTCTCGTCATCTTGAAGATCCCGAGACAGAACGTTGCCTTATCTTGCAGGTTCAGCTACCATGAGGGGACTGCGAGACGCCCCCGTCGTTCTTCCCCGATTGCCCCGACGTTGCTGCGAGAGGGGACATCCACGGCGGGATATTCATTCAGCGGGCATAACCCTCCCATGCTTGGTTTTGCCTGCTGACATTCCCGGTCTGAGAACTCGGCCCTCGGGAGGGTCATGGAAACCATGGGACTATCCGCCGGGCTTTCTGATACACCATCGCCGAGAACAAGGTTTCTTTCTCGCATCCCCTTTGCTGCCTGGATCTCTGCCTGCATCGCTGCTCTTGTTTGCGGGACGCTCTTCCTTGCTGTCTACCTGTCTCTGGAACACCAGAGGCAGGTCCTTGCCGAGGAGAGGAAAAAGCTGGCGGACGTGCTGCTTGCTCATTACGTGGATACCGCCAGGGTATTCCTCTTGAATGATGATGTCCTCAGCCTGCATCTCCTCCTCGGTGAGCCGCCTCATATGGCAGGTCTAAAGTATGTGGCAGTAGTCGACACCCGGGGAATTATCGCGGCTCATTCCGATCCGACCAAGGTTGGCTCCCTGTTTGAGACAGCGGCAAAGGGCGCGAACAAGCCCGGGGCGGGCCGTCTGGCCGTGGACCGGTCTTCCCTTCCCGAGGCAACCTCACTCGTTGACCTGACAAGACCTGTCGTGTTTGGTACGAGGGAGCTCGGATCAGTCCATGTGGGCGTGTCTGTGGAGCAGTTGCGCTCCGGAGTCAAGGTAGATGTGGCTACCCTCTTGTATCCCCTTCTCCTCTTCGGCGCTCTCACCGCAATCACCGTAACGGGAGTTTGCATGTTTTTGAGAATACGGTGCGAACGGAGCGTCAGCTCTCCGATTTCGGTTGCCGAACAAGGTGCCGCGGTGCACCGCAACATTCCGATCCCGACCATGCCGGCGGGCAAGGTGCGACACCTTGCCAAGGCCTTCCGGGACGCGGTCTGCGCCCTCCGGCAAAGGGCTTTCTTCCCATGTCAAGGGGGGAAGCGATTACAGAGCCGTGGGAATCTCGATAGTGTCCAAGTCGATGGCGTCGGTAGTGGGGAACGAGACATCACGCGGAGCCAGGTTGCGGTGCTCTGCGCAGGCATTCGTGGGTTTCGAGAGTATGCAGAAGCGCGGCAGCCGCGGGAGGTCTTGAGGGAACTCAACGAGTACTTCTCCGTCGCCGCTGAAAATATAGTCGCTCACGGTGGG
>JAGFXI010000248.1 GCA_017861095.1 Deltaproteobacteria bacterium
GAAGACACCGCGCCTCATCGATCGCCGCCAAACGAGCGCAGTGTCTGACAGTTCCAAGAGTCATTCTTCTCTCCCCCCGGGCGGGGGTGGGGGGCCAATTCGGGCCGTTATCGGGGAGTCTCCTTAACCCGTTTGAGGCAAATCATCCTGATAGGGTTATAATGAGCGAGGTAATACATTCAGCTCGGGAGCGGCTTCGACGATTCTGACGGATCGAGAGAGATCCCGTTGTCCCCCATCCAAGGGTCACGGGCCGGTCTTGAACTCGATGTAAGGAGAAGATCATGAGGAAGATATATCTCGACTACGCCGCCACGACCCCGACGGATCCTGAGGCGGTGAGAGCCATGCTGCCCTACTTCAGCGAGACCTTCGGCAATCCTTCGAGCGCTCACGAATTCGGCCGCGACGCCCGCGCCGCCGTCGAGGCCGCCCGGGAGAATGTGGCTGGCCTTCTGGGCGCCAAGGCGGCCGAAATCGTCTTCACCAGCGGCGGGACCGAGAGCAACAACTTCGCCATCAAAGGTGTCGCTTATGCCAACCGAAACAAGGGCAACCACATCATCACCTCGAGCATCGAGCACCACGCCGTGACCGAGCCCTGTCACTTCCTGGCAAAACAGGGGTTTGAGGTGACCGTTCTGCCCGTCGACCGGTACGGCATGGTGGATCCCGACACCGTCGGCAAGGCGATCACCGACCGAACGGTCCTCATCTCCATCATGCATGCAAACAACGAGATCGGAACAATCCAGCCCATAGCCGAGATCGGGAAGCTTGCCCGGGAGAAGGGGATCTACTTCCACACCGATGCGGTCCAGACCTTCGCTCACATCCCCTTCACGGTGGAGTCGCTGAATGTGGATCTCCTGAGTCTCTCGGCTCATAAGCTCTACGGCCCAAAGGGTGTGGGCGCCATCTACATCCGCAAGGGTACCCGGATCACCTCCTTCATGCACGGCGGCGAGCAGGAGGGGCGGCGGCGGGCATCCACCCATAATGTTCCGGGGATCGTCGGGCTTTCCAGCGCGGTCGAGATAGCAAAGGAGAAGCTGCAGGAGGAAATGGCAACCCAGACCCGTCTCCGGGACCGGCTGATCAGGGGCATACTTGAGCGGATCGACCACTCTCGCCTCAACGGCCACCCCACCCAGCGACTCCCGAATAACGTCAACGTCTCCATCGAATTTGTCGAGGGGGAGTCCATGCTCCTCAGCCTCGACATGGAGGGGATCGCCTGCTCCACCGGCTCCGCCTGCTCCTCGGGCAGCCTGGACCCGTCTCACGTGATCCTCGCCATCGGGCTGAGCCACGAGATGGCCCACGGCTCGCTGCGGTTCAGTCTGGGTCGCTTCACTGAGGAAGGTGATATCGACCGGGTGCTGGAGGCGCTGGCTCCCATCGTGGAAAAGCTCCGCCGCATGTCGCCCCTCTACCGCGCCCAGGCAGGCCGTAGCTGAGGGTGCGCCTCACTCTCTAGAGCGTTGTTTCTGCAACTCCCCGATGTAGGCCGCCGCTCGCTCCAGCTCGCTGGTAAGGTGACGGACACGGAGAAGCGACTTTATCCGGAGACCGATCTCCTCGAGCTGAAAGGGCTTGTTCACAAGATCATCGGCGCCCGCATCGAGGGCCTCGGCGAGGGTGTCGCCGAAGGCGGTGGCGATGATAACGGGAGTGGAGCGGGTCTTGTCGTGGGTCTTCAATCTCACGCAGGTCTCGACGCCGTCTAGCTCGGGCATCCGGATGTCGAGGAGAATCAGGTCCGGCCGTTCCCGCTGAGCTACCTCGCCGTTGGCAGTCACGGCTACCTCATAGCCTGCGCGGATGAGGAACTCCCGGAGGAGCTCCCGTGTCAGCCGCTTTCTTCCTATTCCTCCGCCCTCACGCCTCGGTTGCATAAAACGGCGCAAGTCATGTGCCATGACACCAGGCAGCGTTTACGGGTGAGCCACGTTCATCGGCGGAGATCTCTGTCCCATTCTGCAAGGGTTCTCTCGACGTGAGCGGTTCGTCGGTTGATCCGCGCGCATCCGCGCCAACGGACGTCCTACGGCGACGGCAGCGGCATTCCCTACACAGCTCCGACTCGTTTCAATTGACAAGAGGTCGAGAAATGTGATGAATGAGAGGGAGCCTTCGGGCTGGTTGTCTGCGAGCAATGGGAGTACGTAGTGGATGGAGAATCGATCGAGCCCGCATTATGCACGAGACGCCGTCGCGAGAGCGTGGAGATGGTCGTGCCACCGGACAACCACAGGGACTCGGACCTGAGGCGTACTTTTTCAGTACGTCGCAAGGTTCGAGACCCGAGGACGCCCGGAAGGACGACCATATACGCGGTCGCAGCAGGTGTTTCGTGCATAATGCGGGTTAGAGCGAGAAGGGAACGAGGTATGCCGACACCGGAAGTGATTGAGGAGTATAAGGCGGCGAGGGAGCGATTGCAGAAGGTGCGGGTACACACGGACGGGATTCGATGCCTCTCAGGCAGACTCGATCTGGACGCGGTCGGCAGACTTGAGAAGCACCTGATCGAGATCGAGTTATTGCTGTGCCCCGAGATGTCCAATCCTATTCAAATGTTCGGCCGGGACTTCTATGACTGGTGCAACACGGTGGAGTGACCCGAACAGAGGGGACCGAGGGCAGGGCGGAGGACGGGGTGACAACGGAGAGCCAAGCGAGCGCTGAACCGACTCGTTAGGCGCCGAACATTTTCGACTTGAAGAGGAAGAACACTGCCCCAAGCAGACACAATCCTGCCCACAGGTAATCAAGATTGAGCTTCTCCCTTAGATACAGGACAGAGAACGGTACGAATATCGACAGAGTTATGACCTCTTGAAGAATCTTCAACTGGCCCACATTCATCGTCTGATGGCCGATTCTATTCGCCGGAACCTGAATCAAGTACTCGAAGAGAGCGATCCCCCAGCTTACCAGGGCCGCAACGATCCAAGGGCGATGCGACAGGTCCTTGAGATGGCCATACCAGGCAAATGTCATAAAAACGTTGCTGAAACAAAGAAGAGTTATTGTTGTCAAATACGTGCGCATCTGTTGATTTCCTTAGCCACCGTATTCGTGGCCTCTTCACCGATTGGTGGATAGGCCAGGCCACGCCTGCCATGCCTCGCTCATGAGGAACGACTCTCCTGCTGCCTTTCCCCTCTGATTCGACATGCGGGGGTTTATAAATCTGACCTCCTGGCAAGTCAACTCTCTCCTCAAGAGGCCGGGGTTGATCCGACAGCCGGTTCGATAGATGAAAAGAACGTGCCAACATGGGG
The DNA here is from genome assembly GCA_017861095.1 of Deltaproteobacteria bacterium. Lineage (GTDB taxonomy): Bacteria > Desulfobacterota > Syntrophobacteria > BM002 > BM002 > JAGFXI01. Next base: position 3,291 of record JAGFXI010000248.1, read on the forward strand.
CACCAACATATTTTTAAGTGGCGGCAATATGTTAGCTTCAAGCTGTGGTTCGCTCGCCCACCGAATGTGATCGATATATGACAAAAGTGGTCAGAAACGAGCAACTGCTGGGCGGGAATTCTAGCGTCGGCCTCGCTTGGTGGCAACTTAGTGCTCCGGCCCATAAGTTCGGAGTGGAGGGACTCACGCAGGTCTGGGCTGATGAACTCGGCCGGGAAGGCATCCGGGTGAAGGCGCTAAACCCCGGGCGAACCCGCACCCGCACGCGAGCCTTCGTCTATCCAGAGGAGAACCCACAGACCCTGCCAACCCTCGACGATATCGCCCCTGTGTTCGTGTGGCTCACTAGAGCCGACACTCAGGTGTTCGGCCAGAGTCTGGAGGCGCGACTGGCTCGGCCGGCAACCGGTTGCCTGAGGGCTTGTTGAAAGACCTAGCCCTTCTCCTTTTTCCATGTTTTACTTCGTGCTACGTGTCGAACAGCAAGTCGGAGCAGTACCGCTTCTACTGGAATGTTTCCGGTGGCGACGCTGAGGCTAAATGGGCTGGAGGTTACTCTATGGCGCGAGTTCCCGTGCTCGATCTGGGTGCATGCACTGACTGCGACGGCTGCATCACCGTCTGTCCTTCCGTGTTTCAACGTAATGACACCATGGGCTATATCGAAGTGGCGGAATGCGAGGAGTATCCTGAGGGAGAGATCCAGGAGGCCATCAATATCTGCCCCCGTGGTTGTATCCGTTGGGAGGATGGGAAATGAGCGGTCGCGGACCGTCAAGGATGGCGGCAATATCGGTGGGGAAGTAGTCCAGTCTGGCGAAGAGTTTTTCCTCGACCATTTTGCACTGGAGAAAGTTTGCTCGAATTCGCCGGCAAATCTCGCTATTCTTCCCACCGTATCGGTCGAGGATGTAGTGCAAG
>JAGFXI010000249.1 GCA_017861095.1 Deltaproteobacteria bacterium
CCGTACCCGCCGAGGACCTGCACCGCCTCGGTGCTGGCCCGCATGGCCACATCGCCGCAGAAGCACTTGGACATGGAACTGAACCGGATGAGCTCCGGGGTGAGACGGCTCATATCCTTGGGCTGTTCCTGGAAGAGGGCGCAGGTCTTGTAGAGAAGGTGGCGAGCCGCCTCGGTCTCCATGGCCATGTCCGCCAGCTTGAAACCGATGCCTTGATGATTGATGATGGGCTTTCCGAAGCTCTCCCGCTGCTTGGCATAAGCTACGGCATACTCCAGGGCGCCGGCCGCGATCCCGAGGGCCTGCGCCGCCACAGCCGGCCGGGAGAAATCGAGAGTTTTCATCATGACCGCAAAGCCGTCACCGTCGCGCCCGAGAAGGTTTGCTCCGGGAATTCGGCAGTCCTCGAAGATGAGCTCACCGTATCCGACCAGCGGATCCCCATCTTGTCTTCTTTCTTCCCCACGGAGAATCCGGGCGTTCCCTTCTCCACCACGAACACCCCGGCGTTCTTGCGGGGCGGCCCCTGGGGGTCGGTCACCGCGTAAACGGTGACGATATGGGCGACGCCGCCGTTGGTGATGAAGTTCTTGGTGCCGTTGAGTACATAGGAATCGCCTTCCCTCACCGCCCGGCATCGAAGGCGTGCCACGTCGGAACCGGCCGCGGGTTCGGTCAGGGCGAACGCGGCAAGCTGTTCGCCGGATGCGAGTTTGGGGAGGTACCGCCGCTTCTGCTCCTCATTTCCCGCGAGCATGATGGGGAGGCTCCCCAGCTCCTGGTCGGCGATGAGGAGCCCGGTGGAGGCATCCACCTTGGAGAGCTCCTCGATTGCGATGGCCATGGCGAGCATCCCCGCTCCGGATCCGCCGTAAGCCTCGGGGAAATCGATGCCATAGAGCCCGTTCTCGCGGAGGAGATCCACCTGCTCCCAGGAGAACTCGGCCGCGGCATCCCGCTTGCCCGCTCCGGGCTCGACCCGCTCTTTGGCCAGCCGTCTCACCATGTTCTGCAACATCCGCTGTTCTTCGGTAAGATCGTACTGCATGGGACACCCTCCCGTTCACCCGACAGTCGAAGATAAGTGCCTGGGGTGCCTAAAGTGAGCTAAAGTGCCTAAAGTTAGTTGTAGGGCCGCTCTCCGTAGCGGCCGACCGCAACGAGGCGGGTACCGGTTTAGCTGCTCTTGAGTGCCTAAGATGTAGGGTGGGCATGGCCCACCAGCGAAAAGTGCCGATCCATTCGGTGGGCAGTGCCCACCCTACATGCCGGCTCACTTGCCGTAGGCGAAAAACCCTTTGCCGCTCTTCCGCCCCAGGTAACCGGCGCGAACCATCTTCCTGAGGAGGGGTGCCGGCCGGTACTTATCCTCGCCGAGCTCGCAATGGAGCCCGTCCAGCACGTGCAGCAGGGTGTCGAGGCCCACCAGGTCGGCGAGGGCGAGGGGACCGATGGGGTGATTCGCCCCGAGGACCATCCCCTGGTCGATGTCCTCGGCCGAGGCGACCCCCTCGGAGTAGAGGAAAATGGCCTCGTTGATCATGGGGCAGAGGATGCGGTTGACCGCAAAGCCCGGGGCCTCTGTGACCTCGATGGGCGTCTTCCCGAGCTTCTGCACGAAGGCCTTGCTCACCGCCAGGGTCTCGTCGGAGGTCACGAAGCCGCGAATGAGCTCGACCAGTTTCATGAGCGGCACGGGATTGAAGAAATGGACGCCGATCACTTTCTCCGGCCGGCGGGTTACTGCGGCCATCTCGGTGATGGAGAGGCCCGAGGTGTTGGAGGCCAGGATTGCCGTAGGCTTGCACAAGGCATCCAGCTCCTTGAACACGATCTTCTTCACCTCCATGACCTCGATCACGGCCTCCACCACAAGGTCCGCGTCCGCCACAGCCTCTTTGAGGTCGGTCGTCCCTTTCACCCGGCCCGTGACCGCCGCCGCCTCGCCCGCCTCCATCTTCCCTTTGGACACGATCCGATCCAGGCTCTGCTTGATGGCCGCGAGGCCCTTCTGTACGAAACGGTCCTCCACGTCTCGCATCGCCACCGGGAACCCCGCTTGCGCCGCCACCTGGGCAATTCCCGAGCCCATGATTCCCGCCCCTAGCACGCAGACCTTCTTGATCTCCATCTGAGCCTCCTTGCTCGCCCGATATCCGTCATCATTTCTCTGGCACGCGACCGGCAAGTCCTTCTCGTTATTCCCCCCTCACCTTCATCCTCTCCCCTCCCGAGGGGAGAGGAGAGTGTTCTTAGGGTTCTCGGACAGCCTTGTGAGAGTGATTCATCCGGCCAGCGCGCTATCCGACCAGAGCCTCCTCCAGCCTTTCTATGCTCACGCCCCTCACCTCGAACCGATGAAGCCGGAGGGCTGCCATGTACTTGAGCCCAGCCCCGGACACGATGCACACCACCGAGTCGGCAGGTTCAAGCACGTTCTCCGCCCGAAGCTTCTTCACCGCGGCAAGTGGCACCGCTCCCTCGGGCTGCCCGAATATTCCCGTCCCGGCCATGAGCCCCTGGGCGGCAAGGATCTCCTCGTCGGTCACGGTGACGGCGAGGCCGCCGTGTTCCCGGAGCTTTCGCAGGACCTGATTGCCGCTTGGGGGGAAAGGATTCTCAATGGCATGGGCAATGGTTCGCGGCTCCTTCACCCGCTCGACCGTCAGGCCCCCTCGCCCGAAGGCGGTGGCGATGGGCGCGCAGCCAGCCGCCTGCGCCGCAATCATCCGCGGCAGGCGGTCGATGGCGCCCACACGGTGCATTTCCTCGAACCCTTTCTGTATTCCCCGGAAGTTGCCCCCGGAGCTCGTCGGCACTACGACGTACGCCGGAGCCTGGAAGGCAAGCTGCTCGCAGATCTCGAAGGCTATTGTCTTCGAGCCCTCAACCCGAAAGGGAACATCGGAGTTGATGAAGTAAATGCCCCGTCGCTCCCCCACCTCGATGCTCCGGAAGTAGAGCTCCCCGTAGTCCCCATCTACCGTGAGCAAACGCGGGCCGTGGATGGCGATGGGCGCGATCTTCTCCTCGGCAATCCCTTTTGACACGAGGACGTAGGTCTCCAGTCCGGCCCGGGCGCCGTACGCGGCAACGGAGACCGCCATGTTGCCGGTAGATACCGTCCCGATCTTGGTGATGCCGAGGCTCACGGCGTGCATGAGGCCGGTGACGGTGCCCCGGTCCTTGAAGGACCAGGTGGGGTTCTGGGTCTCGTTCTTGAAGAAGAGGGAGAGCATGCCGAGCTCTTCGGCCAGGGCTCCGGCCCGAAGAAGGGGGGTGTTCCCCTCGCCGAGACTGATCTCCCGGCGAGGGACGGAAAATGGAAGGAAGTCCCCATACCGCTCCAGCATGGTGCCGCGGGCGGGGATCTCCACCGGCGCGAGCCGTCCATAAGCGACCTCGAGAGGTTCGTTGCAGCCGGCGCACCGGGGATGGATTCGATTCAGCGGAAATTCCTTGCCGCACCCGGTGCAGATGAGAATCGCATCCTTCTTCATCGTCGTCTCGAGACATGCCCTACGCCCTGCACCTCACGCCTTGCGCCTTATGCCTTGCGCCTTGCGCCTCACGCCCTCAGGTGAGAATTTCATCATTTCTTCTTCAGCACCTCTCGGAACGGGTTGTTGAAGGGCACCGCCTCCCGCCGCTTCTGGCCGCGGTCCGCCGGTCTTGACTCGCTCCGCCTCGGACGATCGCCACCGCCCTCCTCCTTCTCTCTGAGCGAGAGGGAGATCCGCTTCCTCTCCAGATCCACCTCCAGCACCTTGACCTTTACCTGCTGGTGCACCTTGACGACCTGATGGGGATCCTTGACGAAGCGGTCGGCCATCTGGCTCACGTGCACCAGGCCGTCCTGGTGAACGCCGATATCAACAAAGGCGCCAAAGGCGGTGATATTGGTCACGATACCGGGGAGCCACATGCCGGGGCGCAGGTCCTCCATGGTCTCCACGCCCTTGGCGAAGCTGAACGACTCGAACTCCCGACGGGGATCGCGGCCGGGCTTGGCCAGCTCCGCCAGGATGTCGGTGAGGGTGGGGAGCCCCACCGTATCGGTCACGTACCTCGACGGATCGATCCGACGCCGAAGCTCTTCCGTCTTCATCAGATCCGCGACGGCGCAGCCTAGATCGCAGGCCATCGTCTCCACCACGTGGTAGGACTCGGGATGAACCGCACTCCCGTCTAGGGGATTCTTCCCGTCCCGGATCCGGAGAAATCCCGCACATTGCTCAAAGGACTTCGGGCCGAGCCGCGGCACCTTTCTCAGCTCCCCCCGCGAGCCAAAGGGGCCCATCTCGTTGCGGTAGGCGACAACGTTCCTTGCCAGCTGCGGCCCGAGGCCGGACACATAGGTCAGCAGTTGCTCGCTCGCCGTGTTCACCTCCACGCCCACGGCGTTGACGCAGCTCACCACCACGTCATCAAGGCTTTGCTTGAGGGCGCGCTGGTCCACGTCGTGCTGGTACTGGCCGACCCCGATGGACTTGGGATCGATCTTGACCAGCTCCGCCAGAGG
>JAGFXI010000250.1 GCA_017861095.1 Deltaproteobacteria bacterium
GGAGGTCGCCCACGTGATCCTCGATGTATCCGGGCCCGAACAGAAGCTGACGGCTGTCGGCGCTGGCGATCTGGGCCTTCTTGGCGCTCACCCCGTGGACGACGGTGGTTATCTCAGGGAACTTAACCTGTAGCGCGGCGGCAAGCCGGGCGACATGGCTGGCGCCGTTGCGGTGGGGGGCGGTGATCACCTCTACCAGGATGCTCCCTCGCACTTTGCTGTCTCGGATGACGAGGAAGCGCCAGAACCCGGCGTGGTTTCTCGTGTTGTACGGCGGGAGATCCGACGCGAGCGCGAAGCGGCGGGCTTCCGTGAGAATGGGAGCCGTTAAGGGGTTCTGGAGATGGCATTCGTCGATGTCCAACACCTTGTCGTAGAAACCCAGCACGTGCAGGCCGAGCCCGAAATCGCGCGGTTTCTCCGGATTCAGGATGGAGAGTTCGGCCGGCGCCAGCCAGCGACGGTTAGAGAAGGAGAACTCCATTTTGTTTCGGTAGAAGTACTCTCGGGGGGAGGCGATAGTCGGGAGGACGAGATCCTCCCGAATGCCGCCGAGATGAGCCAGGCATTCCCGGACCAGGTCCCGCTTCACCTGGAGCTGCACGGCGTACGGTAGGTTCTGCCACAGGCAGCCGCCGCAGGTTCCGAAGTGGGTGCACCGGGGTTTGACGGCAAAGGGAGACTCCTCGATGATCTCGAGCACCTTGGCCTCGGCGTACGAGGGTTTTTTTCGGGTGATGCGGGCGAAAACCCGCTGACCGGGTATGGTACGCTCGAGAAAAACCACAAACCCGTCCACACGGGCTAGTCCCTTGCCGCCGAAGGTGAGCCGCTCCACCTGGAGCGCGAGTTCCTTGCCTTTCTTGACGCTATCCATGCCACCCGTCGTTACTGAAAAAGTTCGGGACAACCATACCCCCTCCCCCAAGCCCCTGGCAAGTCTTCCCCATACCCTGATGGACCCGCCCCAGAAGTCCGCCCAATTTAGCGTTGCCTTTTCGACCTCACGTGTCTAAAATAATAACACTATTCTTTCAGAGGAAACTCTCTCGGTAACCCTGACCCGTGAGCGAGATGGCCACAGCGAAGCACCATCTCTCCTTTGTCAACCTCACCACTCTGCCACCCTGGATACCGGCCGCATCAGGTCGGCGCACAGCCCTCGGAAATGCCAAGATTTTTGACACCCGGGAAAGGAGGGGCCCATGACCGCACCCAGGGACAGCCAATGCCGCTACAAGGAGTGTTACAACTGCCGACACCGGCAACGTGTAGCCGTGAGCAGCGCGCCCAACTACTCGTGCGCTCTCGCCCTTGACGGGAGTATCAGGGTACTTGAGTGCGGCGGCCTTCACTACTATCGCCCAGCCACCAAGTCGCAGAGGAGGGAGCAGCACAGCCGGTCGGCGGGCTGAGGTGGGGAGAACCCAGACTGGCGAGGGTGAGCGTTACGTCCGGCCCGGGTCATCTACCCGGTGGCTTGGTGAGCGTCAAGGGTGCTGCCGCTTGGAGCGGGCATCCGTTTCTGGGCAGGGACGGGTGTCGGGTGAAAGGGCGGGCACCGCGCCAGGCGCCCGCGCGAATTCTCTTCTTATCGTCTCCAACTGTCCGGCGGCTGTTGCTTCGTCCAGATTCATAAGGTCGCCCTCGACCGACTGAATCAGCCTTTCCTCAAACATCTGGATCCAGAAGAGGGCGCTTTCCCGATTGGGCTGTCGGACGTGAATTCCACCCGGGATTTCTCGGCCGGACCGGGTTTCGCCGGGATCCTGAACGTATACATCACCGCCGAATATCTTCCGCAAGTGCTGGAGCGCACTTCGTCCCACCCCTCGGTGTTTTTCGCCGAGTACCTGGAGGTGAAAGAGAGTGATGTGCTTTACCCCTTGTTCATCCAGCCACAGACTCAACTCCCCCTGGTAACAACCGGGTTTTTCGAAATGGAGGATCTCCATGGGGCCGTAGCCCTTGAGGATGGTGAGGAGATCCTTGATGGTCCGTTCCCTGTCCGCGCCCGCCCAGATAATGTCCTTCCAAATGACTTGCGCCATGCTTTCAGCAATCCTCGCTTTGCTAATAACGTATGGGAGGGAGGGGCTAGCCCGCACTATGGATAAACCACCTTCTCCGACCGCGGATATGGCCGTCCTTCCGGGGGACCTCGGGTGTCCCTTCGGCAGGCTCTCCTCGACAAGCTCGGGACAAGCAGGACAAGCGAAACTTGCAAGGTACTGAACAAGTACGCCTCAGGTCCAGTCCCGCGGTGCCGCGGGATGGTTGCCGGGTGGCACGACCATCTCCACGATCTCGCTATGGCGTCTCGCGCATAATGCGGGTTAAAATGGGATAATGAATACTTTCACGTGAAAATGTAACATACATCAATTCCCTGGAAACGGGAATAGGAAATCTCGTACCCCGCCCGGCAAGCGGGCCTCCGTGTCCCATCCGGAATGAGTCCCTGCCCCTCTTGCCCAACTCCACGTAGACATTGTTTCCCCAAAAAATTTGTGCTACCCTGCGACCTGCTTTGACGGAACTGCTCCTGGTGTCCTTCTCTCCGGCCTGTTTCGAAGAAGCCTTGCCAGGATTGTCCGAGGCAGTCTCCGAGCGGAACGGGATCCCCTGGAACCCAGCGAATGCAGGACGCCTTGACGCCGGCGGTGTCATGGATGGCTAAACGCTTCTCGTGCCGAGAGGTCTCTGGGTGATCGACGGTAGCGCCAACGGTTTGGCAGGAAGCGGTTGAGTTTTCTTGTAAGGAAATGTCGAGGAAAGGAGGAGGTGCAATGACACGGAGACTGGGGTTGTTGATCGGTGTACTGGCTCTCGGCTCACTTCTTCTCGCAGCCGGGTGCGAGAAGGCACCGGATGTCGTCAAGATCGGCTATAATATTGAATTGACCGGTGACATCCCCAAGGTGGGTGAGGGGAGCAAGTACGCGGCGGAGCTGCTGAAGGAAGAGATCAACGGCAAGGGCGGGCTCCAGGTGGGAGACAAGAAATACCCGCTGGAGTTCATCTACCAGGACAACGAGGCCAAGGCGGAGTCGGCGACGGCGGCAGCGCTGAAGCTCATCACCAGGGACAAGGTCCTCGCCATCATCGGGCCCCAGGCGAGCAAGCAGGCGGTTCCTGCGGGTGAGGTATGCAATGCCAACAAGACCCCGATGATCAGCCCCTGGTCCACCAACCCGAACACCACCAAGGGCCGGCCGTGGGTGTTCCGGGCTTGCTTCCTCGATCCATTCCAGGGACCGGTGGTTGCCAAGTTTGCCACCGAGGAGCTCGGCGCTAAGAAGGCCGCAGTGCTCTACGACATCGCCAGCGATTACCCCAAGGGACTGGCCGAGTTCTTTAAGGAGGCCTTCGAGAGGATCCATGGCCCCGGCTCGGTGGTCGCCTTTGAGAGCTTCACCACCAAGGACCGCGACTTCAGCGCCCAGTTGACCAAGATCGTGAAGTCGGATGCCGACATCCTCTTCACCCCCCAGTACTACGACGAGGTGCCGCTCATCGTGAAGCAGGCCCATCAACTCGGATGGAAGAAGCCCATTATGGGGAGCGATAGCTGGGGTTCGGCCGAGCTCATGAACCTCTGCGGGCCCGACTGCTTCGGGAGCTTCTTCACCACCCACTACGCCGCTGCCGGTGCTACGGGCGCGACGAAAGAGTTCATCGACCGGTACAAGGGCAAGTACGGCTATGTGCCGGACGATGTCGCCGCCCTCACCTGGGATGCGACCCGCATGCTCCTCCAGGCGGTCCAGAATGCCGGTAAGCTTACGGGAAACCTGGAGGCCAACAGGAAAGCGATCAGGGATACGTTGGCAAAAATGACCGGCTTTGACGGGATCACGGGGAAGATGACCTTCACCGAGGGCAGCGGCGATCCCGCCAAGTGCGCTGTGATCGTGAAGATCAGCGACAAGGGGGAATTTGAGTTCTACAAGTCCGTCTGTCCGTAGCCGAACCGGCTCACTGAATGTCACCCACATACTGAAGATGGGGAGCTCCCCATCTTCAGCTTTTTCGGCTTCCGTCCGCGGCTAGCCCGCATTGTGCACGAGACGCCGTCGCGAGATCGTGGAGATGGTCGTGCCACCGGGCAACCGCAGGGGCTCGGACCTGAGGCGTACTTGTTCAGTACGTCGCAAGGTTCGAGACCCGAGGACGCCCGGAAGGACGGCCAGATCCGCGGTGGGGATGAAAAGAGTTTTTCAAGCTGCTACGCTGCCTGAATCTTCCGCGCGAAGAGCAGGGGCTGCCGTGGGCGCTGACGTGGTGGAGAGGAGAGGCTAGTGACCGTCGAGATGTTCTTTCAGAACCTCCTGAACGCCTTGCAGTGGGGGAGTTTCTATGCCCTCATCGCTTTGGGCTACACCCTGGTCTACGGGGTTCTTCTCCTCATCAATTTCGCCCACGGCGACATCTTCATGGTGGGGGCCTACATCGGCTACTTCATCGCCACCTTCCTCATGAGCGCAACCCTCAGTCTACGGGGTTCTTCTCCTCATCAACTTCGCCCACGGCGACATCTTCATGGTAGGAGCCTACATCGGCTACTTCATCGCCACCTTCCTCATGAGCGCAACCCTCACGGGGATGTCGTTCATCCTCCCGGGCTGGGCGGTGCTCGCGATCACCGTGGTAGTTACCATGGCCCTCACCTCACTTGTGGGTGTCGGCCTGGAGCGGATCGCCTACCGGCCCCTCCGGCGGAAGGGCGCGAACCGGCTCTACGTGGTGATCACCGCCCTCATGGCGGGGCTGATTCTGGAGAACGGCAACCTGGCCAT
>JAGFXI010000251.1 GCA_017861095.1 Deltaproteobacteria bacterium
GGGGCGGTTGTCCACCACCCGCATCGCCTTGCCTTCCGACTGGGGCAGCGAATTCGGCTGAACCAGCTCCACCCGGGGAGTGATGAGGAGCTCGTTGTGGAGGTCGTGGGTGATCTTCTCCTGGAGGCGCCGCAGGTAGCGCATGTCTTCCTTGAAGATCGCCGAGTGCACCTCGACCTGAACCTTCATGGTGTCCAGGCCGTCCACCTGCTCGAGGACGATGCGGTAGTTGGTTCCCACCTCGGGGATATCCATGAGCACTCGTTCCACCTGGATGGGGAAGATGTTCACCCCCTTGATGATGAGCATGTCGTCGGATCGGCCCTTGATCCGGTCGATGCGTCTGTGCACCCGGCCGCAGGCGCACGAGCCGGAAAGGAGCCTGGTGAGGTCCCGGGTGCGGTAGCGGATGATCGGCATCGCCTCGCGTGCGAGGGTTGTGAGCACGAGCTCGCCGTCCCTGCCGGGCTCACAGGGCTCGAGCGTTTGGGGATCGATGACCTCCACGAGGAAGGCATCCTCCCAGATGTGCATGCCGTTCTTTTGAGGACACTCGAAGGCCACCCCGGGGCCGTTCATCTCCGAGAGGCCGAAGGAGTTGTAGGCGTCCAGGCCGAAGAACTGCTCCACCCGCTGTCTCACCTCCTCGGAGTAGGGCTCGGCGCCGAGGAAGGCGATCCGGAGCTTCAGGTCGCGCCGGGGATCGACCCCGAGTTCGTCCATGACCTGCATCAGCCGGAGGGCGTAGCTCGGGATGAGGTGGATCACCGTGGTGCCGAACTGCTGCATGAAGTACACCTGGCGCTTGCTGTTTCCGGCTCCCGAGGGGATGGTGAGGGCGCCCAGCCGCTCGCTCCCGTAGTGGAACCCGAGGCCGCCGGTGAAGAGGCCGTAGCCGCTCAGGTTCTGGAACACGTCATCGGCGCGCACCCCGGTCATGTACATGCAGCGGCTCACCAGGTCGGCCCAGTGGTCGATGTCCCGGCGGCTGTGAAAGACCACGGTCGACTGGCCCGTGGTTCCGGAGGATACGTGGAGCCTGACCACCTCGCGGCGGTCCACCGCGAGCAGCCCATAGGGAAACTGGGCCCGGAGATCCTCCTTGGTGGTGAAAGGAAGACGGTGGATGTCCTCCGCCCGCTCGATGCTCTCGGCTGTGATCGCGCTTTCGGCGAAGAGCTTCCCGTAGAAGGGAGAACGGAGCCCCTGGGCGACAGTCCAGCGCAGGCGCTCGACCTGGAGCGCCTCCAGCGCCTTCGGCGAGAGGGTTTCCAGCTCTTGGTTCCAGTACACGTCCACCTCACAGAAAGAGCCCCGGCGAAGGTCCGCAGGTGGCGTCGATCCTCGGGTCAGGTCGCCTGCTCGAAGGCCAGCTTGTCAAAACGGGTGTATTGACTGAGAAAGGCGAGCTTCACCTTGCCGGTGGGTCCGTTTCGCTGCTTGCCGATGATGATCTCGGCCACGCCTTGGTCGGGGCTTTCGGGGTGGTACACCTCGTCCCGGTAGATAAAGGCGATGAGATCAGCGTCCTGCTCGATGGCCCCCGATTCCCGGAGATCCGCGAGCTGGGGACGCTTGTCGTGGCGCTCCTCCACCCGCCGATTGAGCTGAGAAAGGGCAACCACCGGCACCGTCAGCTCCTTGGCGAGCGCCTTCAGGCCCCGGGAGATCTCCGAGATCTCCTGCTCCCGGCGCTCGGCTCCCTGCGGCCCCCGCATGAGCTGAAGGTAGTCGACGACGATGAGCCCGATATTCTGGTCTCGCTTCAACCGCCGCGCCTTGGCCCGGAGCTCCAGGGCGGAGAGGGCCGGGCTGTCGTCAATGAATATAGCGGCCTCGCTGATGGTTCCGGCGGCCCGAAGAAGCAGCGGCCAGTCACGGTTGGAGAAGAAGCCGGTCCGGAGTTTGTGGGCGTCCACGCGCGCCTCCGAGCAGAGCATCCGCATGCCGAGCTGCTCCTTGGACATCTCCAGGGAAAAGATCCCTACGGGAACCTCGTGTTCCACCGCCGCATTCCGGGCAATGTTCAGGGCGAAGGCGGTCTTTCCCATGCTCGGGCGTCCGGCGATGACTACGAGATCCGCGGGCTGAAGACCGGAGGTCATCCGGTCGAGGTCGTCGAAACCGGTCGGGACCCCGGTGAAGACCTCCTCACGTTCCTGGAGCTTCTCCAGGATCTTGATGTTCTGCTTGATGACGTCCTTGATGGGGAAGAAGGAGGGGTTTACCCGGCGCTCGCTCACCTGGAAGATGGCCTGTTCCGCCCGGTCCAGGAGTTCGTCCACGTCCAGGCCCCCCTGCAAGGCGCTGGTCGCGATCTGGGTGGCGCTGCTGATGAGGGAGCGCTGCAGCCACTTGTCACTGACGATGCGAGCGTAGTGGCTCACATTGGCCGCCGACGGGACACTGTCGACCAGGGAGGCGAGGTAGCTGACCCCGCCTGCCTCTTCCAACTTGTTCTGGGACTTGAGGAGGTTGGTTAGTGTGACCAGGTCGCAGGGCTCGTTCTTCTCGAAGAGCGCAATGACGGCGGCGAAGGCGGTGCGGTGGCCTGCCCGGTAGAACTCTTCTCCGTTGAGGATTTCGAGGACGCCGGGGAGAACGTCGTTATCGAGCAAGATTCCGCCGAGAATCGACTGCTCGGCCTCGATGTTATGGGGAGGAACCCTGCTGGTCTCGCCACCCTGCTCGTTCATGATCGTTCAGGCTCGACCTCGCAGGCCGCCCGAAACTGCCCTTCTCAGCTCCCTCTCCCCCACTGGGGGGAGGGTAAGGGGGAGAAGAGAATATCTTTGGCGCTGTCGGACAGCCTGTTGGAAGCACCGTTGGGGCCCTAGAACAGTTTGGACCCTTACATGAACCCATTGGGGCCAGCCCACACTATCCGGGCTACGAGGTTTCCTCTACAACCTGGACGGTCAACTCAGCCTCCACGTCGGCATGGTACTTGACGGTTACCTTGTACTCCCCGAGGGCCTTGATGGGCTCATCCAGCTTGATCTGCTTGCGCTCGAGGACGACGCCGCGTTGTTCCAGGGCCTGGAGCAGATCGCTCACCGTCACCGAACCGTAGAGCTTACCCTCCTCCACCACCTTGCGGGCGACGTTGACGGTGATTCCCTTGATCTTCTCCGCCAATCCCTCCGCATCCTTGCGCATCATCTCGGCCTTACCCCTGAGAAGGCGGCGTTTGTGCTCCAAGGCCTTGACGTTCTTGCTACTGGCGAGGAGCGCCTTACCCTGGGGGACGAGGTAGTTCCGACCGTACCCCCTGGCTACCTCCACCGTATCGCCAGTCTTCCCCAACTTGGGGATGTCCTCAGTTAGGATCACTTTCATGGACGCCAGACCTCCCTTGCGAGAAGATCGACTCCTCCGGCCAGGGGAATCAGAACTCTCACCGTCCAGTTACCAAGAAATGCCTGCCCGCTCCCAGCGAGAGAGGCTTCACCTCGGTTGCTCTCTGCCCCGGAGCCTCCGCTAGTGCGGCAAGGTGGTGGTAAAAGGCATGAGAGCGATCTGCCTGGCCCGCTTGACAGCCAGGGTGATCTCCCGCTGATGGCGGGCGCAATTCCCGGAGATTCGCCGGGGGATGATCTTGCCTCGTTCGGTAATGAAATATTTCAGGAGCTTCGGATCCTTGTAATCGATCTTCAGAGCTGAATCGGCGCAGAATCGACAAACCTTGCGACGGGGGAAAGCCCGTCTTCTCCTCTTGGTTGCCACCGGCTACTCCTTCTTCACGTGAGAATATACAGGGAAACTCGCCAGGGGACCGGTCCCTAATCGGTCTCCTCCTCCCGCCCCGCCTTCTCGGCTGCGGCGGCCGGAGCCTCCTCGCCGCTCTCTTCCGCTTTGGCCAGCCGACGAGGCTCGACAGCCTCAGCCTTGACGCTCTCCGGATCGACACTGTCCGCCAGCTTCACCGTGATATAGGCGAGAATACGCTCATCCAGGCGCAGATTTCTCTCCACCTCCGCCACGATATCAGCCGGGCCGAGATAGTCCATCTGCACGTAGTGCCCCTTGCCGTGCTTCTTGATCTCGTAGGCGAGCTTCTTCTTGCCCTGCTCCTCGTAGGAGAGGATCTGGCCCTTCCTGGTCGTGACCACGTTCTGGAATTTCTCGAAGATGGTCTTGAGCTCGTCGTCCGAGGAGTCCGGGGTGATGATGAAAAGGGTCTCGTACCGACGCATCCTGA
>JAGFXI010000252.1 GCA_017861095.1 Deltaproteobacteria bacterium
CCCTGGCCGGACTTCATGGCCCGCGAGAGCCCGAAGAGCTTCCCTACCGTGGCCCCGGTGCCCGCCCCGACGCACCCCTGCGCGGCGCCACCCGGTGTAGCCTCGACGCACGCCTGATACCCCATGGCGGCGTCCGGAAGGTGCTCGCTCCGATTGAGGCCGAGGTCGAAGACCACGGCACCACTCACGATGGGAACTGCGCCGTAGCCGGTGGCAAATCCGCGATTTCTCTCCCGGAGATATCGCATGGCGCCGTGAACTGTGGCGAGGCCGAAGGCGCTTCCGCCGGTGAGGACTACAGCGTGAAGTCGATCCACGAGGTTCTCAGGCCGCAAGGCATCAGTGCCGTGGGTTCCCGGCGCCCCACCGCGCACATCCACACCAGCCACCACACCCTCCTCAGCCACGATCACCGTGCAGCCGGTGTGGTGTTCACTGGCCGTCGCCTGCCCGATCCGGATCTCCGGAATGCCTCTCGCCCCCCCTCCCTCCATTTCAGGTTCCTCCTCCGAGCCTTCACTCCTCCTCGCGCCCCACCTCAGCCGAGAAGACCGCGACCCCTGAGCCCTCCGCTTCGCCCTTAAGATCGTTCACGTGGCGCTGCAGGTACTGAAAGATCTCCTTGCCGATCTGGACACCGAGGTCAATGAACTCAGGTCCGTACTGGCGGCCCAGTGTGGTGCGGAAAGTTTCCTTGATCCGCTGGATACCGCTTACGCCCCAGGGGAATTTACCGATCACCTCAGCGATCGGCAACTTCCGGTAGCTCGCCATGAACCAAACCGTATGGGTGAAGTTATCCGGCCCCCAGCGAAACTTGTCCGCGTCATAGAGGGCGTTCACCACGAGCTGCGCGGTCACGGTGTCGCAGACGGGAGCCTCGCTGAAAGCCTCGTGGCTGGCGATGGCATCGAAGACGGCTACCACCTCCGTCGCGCTCAAGGGGAAGTCCCGCAGGAACCTTCGGGCCGCCTTGGCCCCCGCGGAGGCGTGGTCTGCCTCCGCCCGCTTGATATCGTGGAGCAGTCCGGCGAGTTGCACGAGAACGACTGCCCGCTCCAGCTCGCCGGGCACCGACACGTACTTATCCCCTTCCACCAACACGATGGCTCCGGCGTCCAGACTCACCTTGCTCGCATGGTGCAGGCCATGGCCAAAGTCGTCCAGGAGGTAGGGACGCACCAGTTCGCGGCAGTGAGCCACGAGCGGATGGTGAAAGAAGAGGCGGCGGGAGGTGGCGAGTGTCGGCTGGAACAGCCGATAGAACTCCGGCGTCTTGTGTCGTGCGGCAATCCGACGGCACTCGGTCATCAATCGAAGGTAGATCGCCTCCATGGCCTTCCGCAGGCGCCTCGTCCGAGACGCCTTGTTACAGGACACCCCGGAAGTCTATCCTGTCGCCACCTGGATCGAAGTGGGGTGTAACAGGATGCTGAAAAAATCTCGTGATGATGTCGAAGGAGACTGCCATGTGAGCCGGTCTGGTCGGTGAGACAAGGTGCATCTGGAGCCTCCTCTTGCCTCTCTGGCGTGTCGCAAGGCCTGCCGAACCTTGCACCACAGCTCTGCAGGCGGGCCGGACCACTACAACCTTATTCATGATGCGACCACGCCGTGGCGTGGCCTTGCCGAACCGACCAGACCGGCTCAGGTCTCCCGTGCATGCCTGTAGATGAGCCCAGGGTCTTTCAGCATCCCGGTAGAGAAGCTGGACTCCCTAGTGCAGTCGATATTTCTCCTGCAACAGCCGCCGGAATCTCGGGAGATAGATGAGATCGAAGGTCGCCTCCTTATCCGGGAAGAGTCGAAGGGCATACCGCTTCACCCCTTCGACGACCGCGTGGGCCTGGTCCAGGGGGATGCTGGACTGGGCGATGTAGGCGAGGGAGAAATCCACCAGGCGCCGCAGAATGCGAACCCGGCGATCTTCCTCTTCCACTTCACTCGGCCTTCTCAGGCCCTCCATGGAAACGCTCTCCCACCTTGAGATCCCGCTCGGCGGCTAATACGGCTCCATCCACCTTGCCGCCCCGGCCGGCGCGAACCTTCGCCACGATCAGGCGGCCTCCCTTAACAGCGAGGTGCAGCCCGCGGGAATCTGCTGCAACCACCGTGCCCGGTGCCTCAGGAGCCGGTTCCTGGATGAGCGCGGCACTATAAAAGCGGACCTGCTCACCCCGCCAGTACCCGTAGGCACCGGGCTGGGGATCGCAGCCCCGCACGAGGTTGTAGACCTCTCGCGCCGATTTGCTCCAGTCCACACCGGCGACCCTGTCGTCACAGGGCGGCTCGTAGCTGGCACCCTCCCGGCCTTGAGGGATCCTGGGCGCCTTACCAGCCCTGATCAGATCAACCGAGTCTTTGATCGCCTCGACTCCCATGGGAAAGAGGTGATCGAAATAGAGGGAGCCGGTCGTGTCCTCAGGGCGGATCTCCACCTCTTTCTGGAGCAGGAGGGGCCCAGTGTCGATGCCGCCGTCCGGCCAGAAGATGCTGAGGCCGGTCCTCGTATCGCCCATGATGATCGCCCAGTTGATGGCGCTCGCCCCACGGTGTCGCGGTAGAATGGATGGATGGTAACAGATGGCTCCTCGGGGGGGCAACTCGAAAAACCGGGGCGGGATTATGGCGGTCACGAAGGCGAGGATGGTGAGATCGGGGTTGAGGTCCCGGTACTGGGCGAAGACCAGGTCGTCCCTATAGGTGCCGGGCTGGAAGACCGGAATGTTCCGAGAGAGGGCGGTCTCCTTGATGGGATCCGGCCTGCTGCCCGGCCGCTCGGGTGGCCCGTAGACGGCTATGACCTTCTCCCCTCGCTCCAGGAGGGCCTCAATCACCTTCGCCCCGAATGCCGCCTGACCGATAACGATGATGCGCATCCCACACCTCCTCTCTGTGCTCCGAGCATAAACCTCATTACCCCGCCGCCCGATCTGCCGACGGACCCGCCTCCCCCGCGGCCGCACGGGGCAGGCGGAAACCGATCAGCCCGCGGCGGCCGAGTTCGCGCAGAAACGAGGTGATGGCGACCTCGGTCTCTCGCCGCTGCAGGCGATACTGCCGGCTGACGATCTCCACCAGGTCGGCCAGATTCCGTTCGCCGTCCACAAGGGCCCAGGTGAGGCTTCCCATCTCATCGAGCTGGAGTTTTCTCGTGAGCACCTGCCGATCTTGAAACCCAAGGGCCCTGGCAAGGCCGGTGAGCCAGGGGCGGACCAGGAGCGGAAAGGTAAGGAGGACATCCCCGCTCTCCAGCTTCTCCTCCCGAACCTCACGGTTTCTTACCGGTCGGCAGGCAAGAGCCTCAGCGCGGGAAAGTCCCCAGTCATCCCGGCTCCTCGCTCGGGAGCTACCTCCCCGAAACCACCTCATAGTGACCACAGACCTCCTCGAACAGGACCTCATCGGGCCGTCGGGGCCCACCCATCTCCACGCCCATGATCTGGTTGTCACGGCCGGTGTGCCAGATCCTCAGACGCCCATAGCAGTCTCCCCGCGAAAAGATAACCCTCAATCTGGAGAGTGCCCCCGAACCAGGTCGGCTCTCTCCTTCGAGGGCCACCTGTCCCCGGTACTCCACCTCCTTCGGGTTGATCCGAGAACCGGATCGGCTCTCTTCCCGGGCGGCGAGAAACCAACAGCGCAAGTCCCGCCCACGGAGTATGACATCCGCCGGGCCCCAGCGGCTAAGCTTGAGCGTCTCCCGGCCTCTCGCAAAGCGAATCTCGTAGTGCCCGGGAGAGAAACGGTGTCCCTCCAGCTGCAGGTCCCCCGGGATCTCGGCGTGCAAGCCGAAGACTCTCCAAGTTACCATGCCGTTATCGCTGTGATCCCGAAAGGATCGGAGAACCTCCTCGGTCAGGCGCGGGGACGGTGATTCGCGGCGATAGGAGAACTGGAGCAGTGTGGCTGTGCCGCAGATCGGGCAGGAGAAGAAGACACCTTCGCCCCTGAGATGGGCCTCGCTCCACGTGAAGGCCTCGGCGGTGAAGCTTTTCAGAGCTGCGCGCCACCCCTCCGGCACCGCTCGTTCCCGAAACTCAACCCCTCCCACGCGCCGAAACCGGCGGGAGAGCCGCTTCAGGTGACGCCCAGGTGAAACCTGGCGGGAGCGGCGTTGCCACTTGAGCTCAAGAGTAGGACCACTCCCATCATCAAGCTGGAGGTGGAAGGCTCCAAGGTGGCTCACCTCCCAATG
>JAGFXI010000253.1 GCA_017861095.1 Deltaproteobacteria bacterium
CAGGAGAGGGAGCCCGGGCGGGACGTGGAGTTTGTCATCGGTGAACGGTTGATCGCCCGAGGGGACACGCAGCTTTTGCGCGTGGTGCTCGAGAACCTGTTGGGGAATGCCTGGAAGTTCACGGCGAAGCATCCTCAGGCGCGGATCGAGTTTGGACGGCTCAACCAGAAGGGAAAGGCCGTGTACTTTGTGGGGGATGACGGGGTTGGGTTTGACATGACCTATATAAAGAAAATTTTCAAGGCCTTCCAGCGACTTTATCCTTCCAATGAATTTGAGGGGAGTGGGATTGGCCTGGCCACGGTGGAGCGGATCATTACGCGCCACGGCGGTGAGGTCTGGGCGGAGGGGGAGGTAGGGCAGGGAGCCACCTTCTATTTCACCCTCGCGTGAATCGTGGTCCGTAGAGGTTGATGTTTCGATGCCAACGTGTTTCTGCGTGACGGGACGTGGTTCGTCGGCCTGGGTATCTTGTCCTTCTTCTCAATATTTGGATTTCACTTCGATTCTCAGTCGTTTGGCCGCCAAGATCATGGCCTAGTTGCAGCTTTCAGGAGATTCTGGCATACTTACAGATTCGAAAAGGTTATGACGTTTCTGGGGACCGGCCACAGACCGCATCATGGCTTCTTATTGGGCGACAAGGTGCGGGGACAGACATTCCGCAAGGGAATCGAGCTACATTATGGATATCTGCGATCAGCTTATCGTTGGAGCCAGTCAGCCTATCCAGAGAATCAGAGCACTGGTTCGTCAGGTTGCGGACAGTGACCTGAATGTGATCATTTCCGGTGAGACCGGCGTGGGGAAAGAACTGGTCGCCCAATCGCTTCATCTCATGTCAGGGCGACGAACCAAGCCCCTTGTCAAGGTAAACTGTGCCGCCATTCCAAGCCCGCTGCTTGAGAGCGAGCTATTCGGGTACGAAAAGGGGGCCTTCACCGGCGCCGACAGCATGAAACTCGGCAAGTTCGAGCTCGCTCATGGGGGAACGATCCTGCTCGACGAAATAGGCGACATGCCCCTCTCGCTGCAGGCGAAGATGCTGCAGGTGTTGCAGGATTTTCAGTTTTCTCGCCTGGGTGGCAAGAAGGACGTCAAGGTGGATTGCAGCACCCCTCATCCATCATTTTGCCGACCGGTTTGCCGAGAGAGTGAACAAACCGGGGTTTCGTTCTATAGATAACGGGGCCATAACATTTCTACGTGGATATTCCTGGCCAGGCAACGTGAGGGAGCTGAAACACATCATTGAGCGGCTCATGCTCCTGGGCGACTGGGAGGTGGTCAAAGAGGAGCTGTTGTCGAGACAGAGCCGCGAGGCAAAGCCGCCGGCAGCCGGTGCTCTCCCCGCGCCGCTAAAGGATGAGAGGAAAGGGGAGCGCAGGCAGTTCCCCTCCCTGCGAGAAGTCAAGAAGGAGGCAACCCGCGAGGCGGAAAGCAGACTCATCAGCGCTGTCCTCAAGGATACGGGATGGAATCGGAGAAAAGCGGCACGAATTCTCGGCATCAGCTACAAAGCGCTTCTTTACAAGATCAAGGAGTACAGTCTCGAGGAGGGGCGTCCGGAATGGTGATGCTCGATGGGAAAATCATTTCTTAAAGTATATCCTTTTTGTTCCATTTTTGTGGAGGGACGGAAATAGTCTGCAGGGATGACATTTATAAGTAAAGGAAAATACGAGACATATTTTTTGCTTGAGGAGGTAGTACGGTTCTTGCATCCCTCTAGGGGCGCCGAATGTATCGTCGGTGCCCTGTTATCTGACGAATGCTAAGCTGGCCGAGAGACGTCCAAGACCGTCACGGGTTGGTCACAGGAAGGAAGCGACAAGGCATGAACGCCAGCGACCGCCGAAAGTACACGAGATTGCAGTACCAATTCCCCACGATGGTCATGTCGCAGCTGGGGGCGGGGTTTCCCATCGAAGGCGCAGCAGAGAATGTCAGCCAGCGAGGGGCGTTCATCAAGACCAAACGGTGGGAGTCCTTCCAGGTTCAGGATCGAACGGTGGTTACCTTCTTCATTCCTCCGGAGTTTTCGGGTCAGACCCGGGTGCTTGGCCTGCAGGGTGACGCCATCGTCACACGGATCGATCAAGAAAAGGAAGGGGTGGCGGTAGAGTTCATCACGCACCTCAAACAATTTCAGCCCATAACTGCGCCCGACGTGGCCGGTAAGATCAAGTATCGAAAGCTCGCCACATACCTTTCCATGGTGGCGAGTTCATCTCTTGCCGACTTTCTTTCGAAAAACCCCATCGGCTTCCTGGTAGAGCGGTCAGAGAAGTTCTTTGACCGCGAGGTGATCTTCAAGTTTCTCACCGAGGTGGCCGAAGATGCGGACGTCGTTGAACACCTAAGAAAAGGATCTCTACACGTAGGAGTTCTGGAGGCGAGAGTCCTCGAGATCCGGAAGAGGAAGTCATTCAACGACCCGGATACTATCACCATCGGGCGTTCGCCCCACAGCGATATCATCCTGTATAACAAACTTGTTTCGAGAACGCACGCGCACCTCTACGTGGACATCGGGACCCAGAGTTGTATCCTTGCCGATCTCGGCTCCACGAACGGGACGTTCGTCAACGAGACGAAGCTTACGCCGTACGAGCATTGTCACCTTAAGGACGGCGATATAATCTACTTCGGAACGGAAACCAAGGTGGTCTATTTTTCCTCGCCCGCATTCCATGCATTCCTTGGCAAACTGAGATCTACTCAGTAACCACGACTAGGGCCTGAGGACCAGACCTTCCGAGCATCCGCACGAAAATCCCATCCCCCACATTTAGCCCGCACTATGCACGAGCCACCTGCTGCGACCGCGGATATGGCCGTCCTTCCGGGGAGTGAGGCAGAAGAGTACCCGAGTTCTCGGAGGAAGAGAGGAATACAGTGCACCAAGGAACGCGCGGAGCCCATCGTGCGGCTTCGCGAGAGAGTGGGGTGAGGGAGGAGTGAAGAGTTCCCTCCCCCCTTCTCAGCCGGTCTCATCTCACGGCTATATGCTTGCCGCTAAGCTGCAGGACAAGGACCACGAGGATCGCGACGAGGAGGATCACAATGATGACCTCTCCTGTGCTCCCGCCCGCTGTCACCGTATCGAGCTGGGTGGCGAGGGCGTGGATCTCCTGATTTGATAGCTGGTCCAGCCGGGCCGAGATCTCCTCCTCCGTCAAGCCCAAGGCCTTCAGGCGCTCCCTCACCATCTTGTCCTCGAGGAGCTTTTGCACTTTGGCCATGTCGCTTTGGCGGTCGACGGCCGACCACGAATCGGCCGAGGGCGCGAAGCCGGCATCAACCCGTGGCAAGAAGCCGAAAAGCCCCATCACGACGACAAGGACCAACGCCGTTCGGCGCACAAATGAAGCTCGGACGAGCAGAGTCATCAACCTGTTCCTTTACGTCGAAGGGTTGCCTCCACTAAGGGGCCAATCCGAGACACGCTCGGAGCTCCCCTCACCTATAGTCACCTATCGTCTCTAATACAAGCTGGATATGCTCCTGTCAACCGGCGCCAGCCGCGGTCCCGCTCACCATGATAGGTTTCCTCCGTCTGACGGGAGGTGGAAGCCCTCTCGCAGACAGTCTCCTTAAATGCTGATGATCGCATGAGAGTGGAGCGAATTGCGCGCCAGCGGTGGCATGACCGTTTTTACCGGGCGAGTTCTCCAGTACCCGTGGCTCGAAGAGAAAAGGTGGAACTTGACTGGGACAACAAGAAAAACCAACCTCGGTCCCACCGAATGACCGAAGCTAGTACGGTCATCACGTCGCCGCGCTATTCGTCTTTACATCTCCCGTGCGAACCGGGGAAACCGGTTGTAGAGGGGTTGCAAAATCGGGTAAAATTCCTTCAACTTTCTGCTCCTCACACTTAATCATAAAAGGAGTTAGCCCGTTGAGAACCATAGGTCTCATTGGCGGCATGAGTTGGGAGTCCTCCATCGAGTACTACCGGATCATCAATGAGTTGGTTCGCGAGAGGCTCGGAGGTCTTCACTCCGCAAAGAGTGTCATGTACTCGGTGGACTTTGCCGAGATCGAGACGCTGCAGCGTGAGGGGCGGTGGCAGCAGGCGACCCAGTTCATCATCGAGGCGGCCCGCCAGGTCGAACGTGGTGGGGCTGACTTCGTCGTCATCTGCACCAACACCATGCATAAGATGGCGGATAGGGTTCAGAAGCAGATCGGGATTCCCCTCCTCCACATCGCCGATGCCACCGCCGAGAAGATCAAGGCTCGGAGACTGAGACGGGTGGGGCTCTTGGGGACCAGATTCACGATGGAGGGGGACTTCTATCGGGGCCGGCTCGTGGAGAAACATGGTCTCGACGTCCTGATCCCAGCTGAAAGGGAGCGGGAGACCGTCCACCGGGTGATCTATGAGGAGTTGGTAGCGGGCAAGATCATTCCATCCTCGAAGATCCAATATCTCGACATCATTCGCGGGCTCGTCAGGGATGGCGCGGCGGGGATCATCCTGGGTTGTACCGAGATCGGTCTCCTTGTCGGACAGGCGGATGTGGAAGTGCCTGTGTTCGACACTACCCTCATCCATGCCCGAGCTGCAGTGGAGTATGCCCTCGAGGGCTAGCCCGCGCGATACACGAACCACCTGCTGCGACCGCGGATACGGCTGTCTCGTTTCCTGCCGACCGGGGCTTTTTCCCTCCAAAGAATTGGGGTAAACTTCCCCTGCTCACCGGGTAGAGGACTAGCTGACTGGAGGAGATGCCGCCGTTCCATGGAGAACACTAACCGAAAGTCCGTAACCCCGGGTGGCAAGGGGCAGGGGCGGCCCCATCATCGAGAAGAGATGTGACCTCGACCGGACCTGACATAGGGATTGATACCACTCGAAACGAGGCACCTGCGACGGCTGCCGCCGGTTCAGACGTTTCAGCCCGTCCCCGGCTTGTCGACTGGTTCTTCACGGTGCCCTTCCTGGTCGCCTTCGGGCTCCTTCTGGCCGTCTTTGACCCGATCCAACGTCTCGCCCGTCTTTTTGGCCCCCGTCCCCATGAGATCGTCGTCGGGCTCCTGCAGGTTTCCCTCGTCGGGGCGCTCCGTATTTGCGGG
>JAGFXI010000254.1 GCA_017861095.1 Deltaproteobacteria bacterium
GGTGCGAAAATCCTTGCAACAGCCTGCGAGAATTGCCATACTCAGCTCAGCAACCTCAATGATCGATATCAGATGGGGGTAGAGGTGAAGTTCCTCACCTCCATGGTTGCAGATGCTCTCGTTCGGTAGCAGCGCGGTCTCCCCTTGTGGTCGATAGCGGACCAGGGTTTTCCCATCCTGGTGCTCCGACTCGGATGATTACCGTCTCAAACTGTCGAGAGCAGAGAGCCGCCCTCGCACTCTCCTCGGGGTGAGACGGGCGGCTCGCAGTCCTTCCCGCTCCAGACGTTCGCGGTCACGCCGGCGTGCAAGGAGAGGGGAGTTCCCCGCCTTCTCACTTGCCGCGAGAATACCTTTTTTTCCTGTCTCCTCCCAGTGGGGACAGGGAGAGTACTACAGCATCCACAAGACCCATGACAGTAAGGAGGTGAGAGCGACTGTTCCAGATGGT
Source organism: Deltaproteobacteria bacterium (assembly GCA_017861095.1). Classification (GTDB taxonomy): domain Bacteria; phylum Desulfobacterota; class Syntrophobacteria; order BM002; family BM002; genus JAGFXI01. The sequence continues at coordinate 452 of JAGFXI010000254.1, forward strand.
GGGCTTTTTCTCGCGTACTTGGAGACATTGAGGGAGGGAATCACCTATGAGAAAACTGTTCGCAGTGTTTGGTGTGCTCGGTCTCGTGCTGGCGACCTCAGCGACCGCCTTCGCGTCGACAAACGGGACCAATCTGATCGGTATCGGCCCCATCGCCAGGTCGATGGGAGGTGTGGGGATCGCGGCCCCGCAGGATGCCATCAGCGCGGTCTTTGCCAACCCGGCCGCCATGTGTTTCGGCGCCTACTGCCCGGGCTCGGAATTCAACTTTGCCGGCACCTTGTTCAGGCCCAAGCCAGAGGCCAAGGTGAGCGCCGGAGGCGTTACCGCGTCAGCGCAGAGCGACGAAAAGATTTACAACATTCCGGCAATCGGCCTCTCAGTACCCATCCCGGTCGCTCCCGAGATCTGGCGGTTCGGCCTCGCGGCCTACGGGGTGTCGGGGCTCGGCGTGGATTATCGGGATACGAAGCTTGATCAACCCGTTGCGAACTTCGGCGGAAACCCGCTTGCCGCGGGAACCGACACCCAACTCCAGACCATGAAGTTCGCCCCGGCTGTGGCCTATCAACCCACGGACCGTTTGTCTCTCGGCCTGGACCTGCAAGTCGACTACTCGAGTCTCGATCTGGGAAGCGGCTCCACCTTCAACTACGGCTGGGGCTACCAGCTCGGCGTGCTTTACAGGCTGACCGACGCCATCTCTCTGGGTGCGACCTACATCTCGCCCCAGAAGGTCAAATACGAAAACGTGCTGGCAAAACCGGACGGATTCTCAGCCAACCTGGAACTGGAATCCCCGCAACAGGTGGGCTTCGGCGTGGCCTTCACCCTCTTCGACAAGCTCCTCCTGGAGGGTGATGTGAAATGGCTGAACTGGTCCGATGCCCAGGGCTACCATGAATTCGATTGGGACGACCAGTGGGTCTATGCCCTCGGCGCCCAGTACGAAGTGATCCCAAAGCTCTTCCTCAGGGCCGGATTCAACTACGGCAGCAACCCGGTGAAGAGGCACGAGAACTTCACCGGAACTACTTTCAAGACCGTTCAGGGCACGACCCTCCCGACCTACTACTACGAAACCTTCAGGATCATCGGCTTTCCCGCCATCGTGGAAACACACCTGACCGCGGGAATCGGCTATGAGTTCTCACCCAAGTTCGGCCTCCATATGGGTTACACGCACGCCTTCGAGAAGAAGATAAAAGAGAGCGGGACGGGCTTGGACGGCGGCCCGGCGTCGATGGAATCAAAGTTGTACGAGGATAGTCTCGAGCTCGGCCTGACCTGGAGATTCTAACTGAACAAGAGAGACTCCCTTCCGGCCCGCCACTGGAGCCGGAAGGGAGTCTTCTTGTTCCCGCCCTACTCCCCTCGCAACCGTCCGCCTCTTCTCCCTTTCGCGGGGCATCACGGGCCGCCGGTTGATCGCCCTCTACGCTGCGCTGATCATTCAGTTCGCCCAGTTCGCCTTGACACCCATGTCACCGAGTTACATAATCCGGATGCAACTGAGTTGCACATCATCGCGAAGAACCGATGGTATAGTGAAGCTCAGGAAGGCAGAGGCACTGGGCATGAGATGCAGGGTCTTTTTTTTCTTTGTACTTGCGCTGGTCGGCACCTTGTCCGAACTGGTGGTCTCGTGCGGCGACAGGCAACCTGGGGGAACTCCCCTGGGGCAAGGAGGAAAGGTCAGGGTGATTACGACTCTCTTTCCCCTCTACGACTTTGCCCGCACCATCGGTCAGGACCGGGTGGAGGTCTTGCTCCTCTTACCCCCCGGGGTGGAGGCGCACTCCTTTGAGCCGAAGCCGAGCGATATGGTCAAGATCAGCGGGGCGGACCTCTTCATTTATACCGGCAGATTCATGGAGCCCTGGGTCGAGACTGTCCTCAAGGGGGTCACCAACCCGAAACTGAAGGTCGTCGACGCGAGTGTCGGCATCCCACTGCTCACCGCGGAATCCGAAGCGCACGACCATGGACCCCGTGACCGGCAGGACGTACCCGCCGCGAAAGGCAAGACGCAGGAAGACGGGCGGCAGCGCCTCGGCCACACTGATCTGGATCCCCACATCTGGCTTGACCTGGGGAACGCGGCGAAGATGGTCGAGACGATTGCGGCAGGGCTCACGGAGGTCGACCCCGCCCACAGGGATCTCTACGCAAAGAACGCGGAAGAATACCGGAAGCAGCTGGCTGCCCTCGATGCCAGGTTCAGGAACGAGCTTTCCCGGTGTCCGAAACGAGAGCTCATTCACGGCGGGCATTTCACCTTCGGCTATCTTGCCAGACGCTACAACCTGACATATATCGCCGCTCTCGGCTTTACCCCCGACTTCCAGCCCTCGCCGAGACAGTTGATGGCCCTGTCCAAGCAAATCAAAGAGCACGGGCTCAAGTACGTTTACTACGAGGAACTCATGGAGCCAAGGGTTGCTAAAACCCTGTCGCGGGAGACGGGAGCCGCCTTGCTCATGCTCCATGGGGCCCACAATGTGAGTAAGGAAGAGCTGGAGCGAGGAGTAACCTTTCTCGCCATCATGGAGCAGAACCTCGCGACCTTGAAAGTAGGACTCCAATGCACCCAGTAATTTGCGTCCACAACCTGAGCGTCCGATACGGCGGAGCCGAGGCCGTGCAGAATGTCAGCTTCGAGGTCCATGCCGGGGACTACGTCGGCGTCGTAGGTCCGAACGGTGCCGGGAAGACCACCCTCGTCAAGACCTTCCTCCGGCTCATGGAGTTTGACACCGGCTCCATCGAGATTCTCGGGAAAGATATCCACAGCTTTTCCGACTGGCACAAGATCGGCTACCTTCCCCAGCGGGCCAGCCACTTCAATCCCCTTTTTCCCGCCACGGTGCGGGAGGTGGTCCGGCTAGGGCTGCTCTCGTACAAGGCCTATCCGAGGAAGTTCAGCGGCGAGGACGACGGGAAGATCCGGCAGGCCCTGGAAGGCCTCGGTATCGCCGACCTCGAGGAGAGGCTGGTTGGTGAACTCTCGGGCGGGCAACAGCAGCGGGTGCTTCTGGCGCGGGCCCTTGTGTCCGGCCCGGAGATCCTCATTCTCGATGAGCCCAGCACCGCCCTGGACCCTCAAACCAAGGAAAACTTCTTCGAGCTCATGAAGGCGCTCAACGCCAACAGAGGGATCACCGTTCTTCTCATCACCCATGACGTGGGCCAGATCGGGAGGTATGCCTCCAAGATGCTCTACCTTGACAAGCGGGTGATCTTCTATGGCACATTCTCCGCTTTCTGCATCTCGAGCGACATGAGCTCCTATTTCGGCGATCACGCCCAACACCTCATCTGCCACCAGCATAACTGACCATGGAAGTTCTCGATTTCCTCCACTACTCCTTCATCCAACGGGCGCTCCTCGCCGGGATCCTGATTGCCGTGCTCTGCTCCACCCTCGGTCTCTTCCTGGTGCTGCGGAAGATGTCGCTCATCGCCGACGGCCTTTCCCATGTGAGCTTCGGCGCCGTGGCCTTGGGGTTATTCCTCGGCGTCTATCCCCTCTATGTCGTCATTCCGGTGGTTGTGCTCTCCTCCCATCTCATTCTCAAGCTCACCGAGAAGGCAAAGATGTATGGCGACGCGGCCATCGGAATCGCCTCCGCGGTGGGGGTCGCCTGCGGGGTGATCCTCGCCAGCATGTCGAAGGGCTTCAATGTCGATCTGTTCAGTTATCTCTTCGGCAACATTCTCGCCATCAGCGG
>JAGFXI010000039.1 GCA_017861095.1 Deltaproteobacteria bacterium
TCGATCTCTTCTCCAGACCGGAGGCGGTAGCTTGCCTTCTGGAGCCCGCCGCCGACCTTGACACGCCCCTGCTCGATGAGCCTCTGGGCCTGATTACGAGACAGCCCGAGAGGGACACGGGTTACAAAGACGTCAAGCCGCGTAGCAGCATCCTGTACAGAGACCTCGATATGGTACTCAGCCACTGTCTCCTGCGAGTTCAAATCCCCCTCCGCCCCCCTTTGCCAAAGGGGGGGTGGGGGGATTCCCGTGTTTTCCTGTCGCCACGTCGAACTGTTGGACCACTCCGCCGCCGGGCAAGGTCCCACTGAGCGACCGTGACCGAGAAGCAGCGCAATGTCGGCCCGTCACTGGCGGCGATGGGGGGCATCTTCTTTGAGAATGGTAAAGATCATCCGTCCTGCGGTGGTCTGCAGGATGCTCGTCACCGCCGCCTCCACATCTTGCCCCAGATACCTACTGGCATTTTCCACCACCACCATGGTGCCGTCATCCAGGTAGGCGACACCCTGCCCCTGTTCCTTTCCCTCCCGCATGATGTGCAAATGCAGCACTTCACCCGGAAGCACCATCGGTTTGAGGGAGTTAGCCAACTGGTTGATGTTGAGAACGGATAGGCCTTGAAGTTGAGCCACCTTGTTGAGGTTAAAGTCGTTGGTAACGATCTTGCCATGAAACTCCCGGGCAAGGGCGATCAGTTTGTTATCCACATCGTGGATTCTGGCAAAATCCTGGTCTACGATCTTGATCTCAATCTTGCCGTCCTTCCTCATCCGGTTGAGGATGTCCAGCCCGCGCCTGCCCCGAGCCCGCTTCAGGCTATCCGCCGAGTCAGCGATGTGCTGGAGCTCCTGGAGCACGAACTGAGGAACGAGAAGTGGCCCTTCCAAAAACCCGGTCTCGCAGATATCAGCGATACGCCCATCGATGATGGCACTTGTGTCGAGGATCTTATCGCTGCCCCGTCTACCCGGTCCCTTGCTCAGAATGGGCCATCCGGGCCACCTGAACTCCTCCACCTTCTTCCCGCCCAGAACGAGACCGATGTACCCGAAGACACAGCTCAGAATCACCGAGATGGATATTCTGATGGCACTGTTCTGCAGGCCGCTGAAAGCATAGCCCAGGAGCTGGGCGATAACCAGGCCAAGGAACAGTCCGAGAGTGCTGCCGAAGATCACCTTAAGGGGCAGCCTCTTGATAATTTTCTCGAGGGATAACGCAAAAAATGCAAAGATGAAGCCGGTGAGAGTCCCCACCCACTTAACCCAGGGGCCCAGCTCGTCGAGTGCTGGCAGTTGTGTGGCCAGTAGGTAGCCACTGACCGAACACACTACCACCAGTAGTAAACGAAGGATAGTCTGGGCGACGTTCATACTCTTTTCACCTCCTTTCTCTCGTGGAATGCTTAAACGGCCGATCTCAGTATCGCCCGAACACTCAGCCAACACCCAACCCGCAGACAGTGGGATGCTGGTAGAAACACACCTGCTAGACGCTGAAAATTCCGAGGATATCCTCTTCCACCTGAGTCTTGTCAACATGTTTGGCAATCGATATTTCTTTGACGAGCAGATTTCGCGCCGTGTCTAGCATCTTTCTCTCGCCAAAGGAAAGCTCTTTGTCCTCGCGGAGCGTACATAGATCGCGGAGAACCTCCGCCAGGTCGAACAGAGAGCCAGTCTTGATCTTATCCATGTACTCGCGGTAGCGACGATTCCAGTTCTGGTTCTCCGCTGCGCCCACTTTCGCCCTTAGGATATCGAAAATCTTAGGAACCTCTCTCGCCGAGATCACCTGGCGCAAGCCCACACTGTCGACGTTCTGAAGCGGTATCATGATCGTCATGTTGCTGTCTAGTATCTTAAGGATATAAAATTCTTGCTTACTGCCAGAAATATCTCGTATCTCAATAGATTCTATGATTCCAACCCCGTGCGCCGGGTACACGGCTAAGTCCCCGATCTTGAACATGACCGCCTTCCTCCTCACGGAGCTTTAACCGCCTCTCTCGAGGCCGAGAGTAATCTCCCCAGCGAGACCCTGAAGCTCTCCTGGACGAAGCCTTCACACTACGGGTAGTGGCCCAGTCGAGTCTTCGCCAGCTGGAAAATCTCTTCCCTGCTTGCCCCACCTGAGCATCGACATGTCCGGATCCGAGTGTGAATTCATAGGATGGACACACGTCTCCTACAGTAACAAATTATAATAGCATTTCTTTGTTTGCCTTCAAAGGCAAATTTAGCTGCGTAGGCCACCTGGAGACGAGTCGGAATATACGACCACCGCATCGGAACAGGGCACAGTTCTCTCTCGCCCCGATGATGCTCTTACCTCTTCCCTGTGATACCTATTCAAAAAAGGACTGACGCGGGAAACTTCAGGCGAGCGATTGCGGGATGGGCTTCGCGTTCACCACCGTCATCGCCTTCTCAAGGCCATCGGTCAAGAGGTTCGTAATCGCCGCCGCAGCGCCGGCCACCACGTTAGGAATCTCGGCCCATTGATCCGCGGACCAGGGGCTTAGCACGTACCTCTCAGGCGACTCGCCGTGGCCGGGCCTACCAATGCCGATCTTGAGTCTGACGTATTGGGTGATCCCGAGAGTCTCATGGATGGACTGAACGCCTCGATGCCCGCCGGTCCCTCCCCCGGGAACAAGTCGGATGCGTCCAAATTCCAAGTCCAGATCATCCTGGATAACCACGAGATGTTCTGGGGACAGGCTGAAGTAGCGCATGAGGGCCGCCACCGCCTCACCACTTCGGTTCATAAAGGTCTGAGGTTTGACCAGAATCACCGGGTGACCGGCAATAGCACCTCGGCCCCACAGACTTTCGGCTCGTTCTCTCGTGAGTCGAATCCCGTGATCGTTCCCCAGGTGGTCTACCACCTGAAAGCCAAGGTTGTGCCGTGTCGAGCGGTAGGCTTCACCAGGATTCCCAAGGCCGACGACGAGATGCACGGGGCGCACTCCGTGAGGCGGCCGACACCGGAACCGTTACTCTTCAGTCTCTTCTGTCTCCGGAGCCGCCCCAGCCAACTCCTCTCCCTCAGCGAGGGCTGCGGGCTTCTCTTCCACTCTCTTCGGCGCGAGCACGGTGGCGAGCGTAAGTCGCGGATCCGACAGCAATTCAACACCTTCTGGAGTCCGGAGATCGGACACATGAAGCGAATGCCCCATGGTAAGAGAGCTCACATCCAGCTCGAGAGTGTCGGGAATCCGGTCCGGGAGGCACGAAATCTCCACCGACCGCAGCACTTGCTGGAGCATACCGCCCGCGCTAACCCCAACGGGATCGCCGACAAGATTGATGGGGACCTCCACGGTAATCTTCCTATCCATCGAAATCCCGAGGAAATCCACATGGAGGATGTTACGCTTCACCGGATCTACCTGAATCTCGCGAATCATGGCTCGCTGATTTCGCGTGGACTCGCCGTCGGTTATCGTGAGATCGATGAGGATATTTTCAGCCGAGGCGGTACTTGTTGCCTTTTCGAGGTCCCCGGGACTCACCGACAACAGGGTGCTCTCAAGGGCACGGCCGTAGAGCACTGCTGGAACGAGAGATTGACGCCGGAGACTGCGAGCTGCGCCCTTTCCTGAAGTCTTCCGTACCTGCGCCGTTAGCGCCACCGTATGCATGGTTCCTCCTTAGATGGAAGGGTAAGACGACGATGGGAGGCGTCCCACCTGCACGCCTCCCATCGGGGTATCTTCTCGTGTCACTATCTCACTGCCGTGATCAATGCCTCACCTTAGACAAACAGAGAACTCACCGAATCGTTCAAGTGGGTGCGCTTAATGGCCTCACCGAGAAGCCCGGCCACCGAGAGCACCCGAATCTTCTTGCAGGCCCTTGCCTCAGGCTTGAGCGGAATGCTGTCGGTGACGATGAGATTCTCGATAGACGAGTTCTCGATCCGCTCCACCGCTGGGCCGGAGAGCACCGCATGAGTACAACAGGCGTTCACCGAGGCTGCGCCATTGTCCGTTAGGGCCTTCGCCGCTTCCGTGAGGGTCCCACCCGTATCCACCATATCGTCGAGGATAATCGTCGGCTTCCCCTTCACGTCGCCGACAACCTGCATCGCCTTCGCCAGCCCTCCCTTGTCACGCCGCTTGTCGATAATCGCCAACAAGGCGTCTAGTCGCTTGGCAAAGGCTCTCGCCCGTTCCACGCCTCCGGCGTCGGGAGAAACGATGACGAGATTGTCTTTGAAATACTCACGAATATAGGCGAGCATAACCGGAGCCGCGAAGAGATTATCCACGGGTATATTGAAGAAGCCTTGGATCTGATTGGCGTGAAGATCGAGAGAGATTAACCGGTGCCCTCCGGCGACCGTGATGAGATCTGCCACCAGCTTGGCACTGATGGGAACCCGAGGAGCCACCTTTCGGTCTTGTCGCGCGTAACCGTAGTACGGCAGGACGACATTGATGCGCCATGCCGACGCTCGCTTGAGGGCATCGATGATGATGAGAAGCTCCATCAGATTGTGATTCACCGGGGTAGATGTGGACTGGAGAACGAAGACGTCTCGCCCCCGGACATTCTCGCCGATCTCAACCATGATCTCCCCGTCGGCAAAGGTGGAGACCAAAGCCTTACCCAACGGGATCTGGAGGTGGTCGCAGACGCTTACTGCAAGATCCCGATTGGAGTTGCCGCAAAAGAGCTTCAGCCGGTCAAGGATCATGGGCATCCCACCAAACACGGAAAAGACGAATCGAGTGCTCCGTCCGAATCGTCGCCGACAACCTCATCGCGCCAACTGTCTCCACCAATAGTCGGCACCACAAAAGACTTGATTTCCAGCCTACCGCTCACCCGGTTCTGGCCAGCCTTGGCCTCATCTTCCGAGGCGAAAAGACCGACCAACGTGGGGCCGCTGCCGGTCATCAGCGCCGCCTGGGCTCCAGCAGCCAACAATGCTTGCCTGATTTCTTCGAGTTGGGGGTAGTGGCTGAAGACCAAGGGCTCGAAATCGTTGACCAGACAAGGCAGCAGGTCTTCCAGGGTCAAGCCCTGCCGGCCAAGGAGGCACCGGTGATAAGCGGTCACCTTTCCTGCTGGAATTGCACCTAGATTTCGTAAATTAGAACGATTCGCCTTGTTTGTCAATGCCAAATGCTCGTAGGCCCACCGCGTGGATACCTGAAAACCTGGGTCTACCAGCATGGTCCACACTTCCGGCACGGCGGCGACCGGGGTAAGGCGATCACCGATGCCCTCGGCCAGCGCTGCACCTCCCAGAAGGAAGAAGGGCACGTCCGCCCCGAGTCTGACCGCCAGACTGTGGAGGTCTTGATTCGCAAGGCAACGGCCCAAGAGCTCGTTCACCCCTTTCAGCGTCGCCGCCGCATCACTGCTCCCACCGCCCAGGCCGGCGCCGACGGGAATCCGCTTGTGCAGCTCAAGCCGCACACCAGCATCGCTTCCGCAGTGACGGAGAATCAGCTGGGCGGCACGGTGGACAAGATTTCCTTGATCCCTGGGCAGGTCGCTATCCGGACAAATGAGTTCAATGCCGCTCGGGGCCGACTGCACGCACACTACGTCAAACAACCCGACGGGCACCATAAGGGACACAATGTCGTGGTAACCGTCCGAACGGCGGCTGAGGACCCTGAGTCCAAGATTGATCTTCGCCGGGGCGCGAAGAGTGAGCACCCGGGCGCTACCGAGTTTTTTGGACATACCGCAGCCGGAGGTCGTAGAGGATGTGCTTGAGGAGGCTCTCCTCATCCTTCGTCAAGTTTCCCCGAGTCTTCTCTTCCAGCAGGGCGATGAGGTCGATCGTCTGCTTTGCCAGAGGCAAATCCACCTCATTCTTGCCGGTAGCCGGGTCCGGGTAATCCCCTAGGTGGAGCAGTGCCGAGGTGTTGAGGGAAAAGATGAAGGTGGAGAAGGTGATCATCGGGAGGGGGGCCTGCCGGGCACTCTCTTCCCTCGTCGCTTCCGGTTCGGCGCCCTCCCGGGTCCGGGGCTCAGCCGATTCCGCCTGCTTGTCGGCCTGAGCCTTCTCCTTGGCTTCCCCCTCTCCGGTGAACCGGCGACGATCCTTGACTGCAAAACCCTTTTCTTCCATCTCTTCACTAGCCATGGTTCTTTCACCTCGGTTGTCTGCAATCATTCCTTGGAGCACAAGAGAGCTTGCAGCTCCTTTCGTCATTCCCATCTTTAAGCCCCCTTTTTTCAAAGGGGGGTTGGGCGGATCTCCATGTTTCCATGTCTCCGTGTCGCCCCTTCATAATTCCAGCCGCTGCACGAAGAGCACATTATCCAAAGCGAGTAATTCCTTTTGCACATGCGGCGGGACAGGAGTGTCAGTCCGAAGGAGGATGATATTCTGACCGGATTCGATGACCTGGCCGACATCCATGGTGGCGATGTTGATCCGGTGCCGCCCAAGGCATGTGCCGATGGCACCAATGGTGCCGGGCTTGTCATAGTTATAAATGAGCAGAAGGTGACCTTCCAGAACGGATTCGAGACGGAAGTCGTTGATTCGGACGAGGCGCGCATCCCGTCTGCCGAAGATCGTCCCGGAGACCGTATTGTCAAGCTCCGTAGTCTTAAGCCGCACCGTGATCAGATTCGTGAAGTCTTCCGCCTCGATGCGCTTGGACTCCCTGACCCTGATATCTCGCTCTTTTGCCAGAATCGGCGCGTTGACGAAATTCACCTCGTCACCAAGGATGGGGGTGAGCACTCCCTTCAGGAGGGCGATTGTAAGCGGCGTCGTATCGTACTTTACCACGTCGCCGATGAAGTCAACGGCGATCTCCTGCAGTCCTCCCCGGGTGATTTGCGTCACCATGCTCCCGAGCTTCTCCGCCAGGGTCAGGTAGGGGCGAAGGGTGGCCATCGTCTCGCCGTCAACAGCGGGAAAATTCACCGCATTCCGGATGGTGCCGTTCCTCAGGAAATCCGCGATCTGATTGGCCACCGCCACCGCCACGTTCTCCTGGGCCTCGTCGGTTGCGGCCCCGAGGTGCGGGGTAGCAATGACATTCTCCAGGTCCAGGAGCGGGTTGGCCTCCGGAGGTTCCTTCTCGAACACGTCCAGGGCCGCCCCTGCCACAATCCCATCCTGGAGAGCCTGATAGAGGTCCCGCTCGTTCACGATCCCGCCCCTGGCGCAATTGACGATGAGCACACCTCGCTTCATCCGGGCAAAACATCCGGCGTTGATGAGATTTCTGGTCTCGGGCGTGATCGGGGTATGGACCGTGATACAGTCTGATCGGGCCAGAAGCTCGCCCAGGGTCACTGGCTCCGCCCCGAGCCGGCGGATGGCCTCGGCAGGGATGTGGGGATCGTAGGCGATGACGTTCAGTTTCAAGCCTCGCGCTCGCTCGGCCACTACGCGGCCGACCCGCCCGAACCCAATGACACCCAGGGTCTTGTCGAAGATCTCTTTTCCTCGGAACCGCTCCTTTTCCCAACGGTGAGCCCGCATGGAAGCCGCCGCCTGAGGTATGCTCCGGCTGAGGGCCATGAGCATGGCGATGGCGTGTTCGGCCGTGGCGATGACGTTGACCTCGGGGGTGTTCATGACCACGATGCCCCGCTTGCTGGCTGCGGGAATATCCACGTTCTCCAGGTCGATCCCGGCCCTGCCGATCACCTTGAGCCGGTCGGCGGCCTCGATGACGTCGGCGCTCACGGTGGTCCCGCTCCGGATGATCAGGGCCTCGTAGCTCTTGATCACACCCAGCAACTCGTCGTGGGTGAGATTGGTGTTCACATCAACCTCGAATCCCGGCGCCTCCTCCAGTACCTCAATCCCCCTGTCGGAGAGGGGCTCGGTGACCAGGATCTTCATCCGCTCCTCCTCAAGCACGCCTCGCGTCGCCGCTGAACAAGGCGGTGACGCAGTCAGGAAGTACCATCATCCACCGGAGTTGTCAACGACGGGCGGATCGGATCGGGCTGTCGCCGGGTGGCCGTGAGTTGCGCCCTTCATGGTATTCAGAGGGGGCAGGTCGTGTGCCCACGAATGGAGGAGGGAGCAACACATCCCGTCGGCCATGACCTTCCCATATCCTGGCACCGTCCTTGCAGTATTCGAAGTCCCTACACGGTAGGATTCCGGGGCGGCAACCGGAGAACGTGCAGTCAACCATCGACAATGCCAGGGCGTGCCTGATGCGTGTGCTTTTTTTCTTGACAGCCCTTGGATGTCATAGTATTTTCGGCCCAGTTCGTGTCCAGCCGCACGAAAAACCTTCCCTTGCGGAAAGGAGGTGGTGCGTCGGGTACCTTTCTTTGTTTGTCTTTGCGGGCCATTTCAGAAACTAAGGAGACTAGAGTTCAAGACAAGGAGGTTTTATGAAACGATTTCTTTTCCTCTTGATCGGGGTTGCGGCAGTGGTCACGTTGTTGACCGTGCCCGCCTCCGCCGCCGATTTCAAGTTCGGCGGCATGTTCTGGACCAAGTATTACAGCACAAGCAACACGACCGATGGCAGCGACGGCTCTATCGGCCCCCAAAAGACCAGCGGGGATGACAACCTGAACGCCTTCTACACCCGGATGCGTCTCTACTTCACCGCCACCGCGAGCGAGAACCTGCAGGCGGTCTTCAAGTATGAGCTCGACGACGTCTGGGGCAACGGCCGGCTCGGCACCACGAGCGCCGACGGCGGCTCCCTCGGCAGGAGCGACTCCTCTCAGCCCGGGGCGAACACGGGCGGCGAAGTCAAGAACATGTACATCCAGTTCAACATGCCGAACACGCCGCTCACCTTCATGGTGGGCGTCCTCCCGGCCAAGCTGGGCACCGGCCTCGCCTTCAACGACGACACGAACGGCATCGTGGCCATCGCGAAGTTCGACATGTTTAAGCTGACCGGCGTCTACTCCCGCCTGCAGGACAACTCGAATCCGAGCTTTGCGGCTGTCCCCACCGCTATTTCACCCACAAACACCGCCGTGAACGCCATCGCGACGACCGCCTTCCAGGCCCCGAACACCCCGGAGACGCCGTTCACCTCCAGCGACGACTGGGACCTCTGGGCCGCCTCGCTGCGTTTCAACCCCATGAAGGAGCTCTCCCTCGACCTTAGCGGGACCTGGATCAACACGAGCCTCCAGGACACGAGCGGAACCTTTCCTGGCAAGAATGACATGAACCTCTACAACGTGGTCCTCGATGCCGATTACAAAGGCGACATCTTCGGCATCTACTTCACCGGCGGCAAGAACTTCGGCTCGTTGGAGACGGATGCCGGTGACCTCGACTTCACGGGATGGCAGCTCGAGGCGGGCGGCACGGTGACCATGGGCCCGGTCGTGATCGGAGTGGACGGCTACTACAGCTCGGAGATCAAGTATAATGAGGACGGCGACGAGTATACTGGCTACCTCACCCCGGGCGTTGACGGCCGGAACACCTACAACATGGACGAGATCGTGTTCCCCGGCTGGTTCGACGACTACTCGGCGACCATCACCGGCACCTTCACCGGTGCTGGCAACCAACAGGCTGCGACTAACTTTACCAACCTGACCGCAACCGGCATGACCCGGACCAACGCGGGCTACGTCCCGACCAACATCTGGGCCGTCGGCGCCCACGTGGACTTCAAGCCCTTCGAGAAGACCCTGCTCCAGGCGGGCGGTGCCTGGCTGCAGTTCGTCGAGGACGTTCCCTCGGAGACCACGACCGGCCTCTCGCCGACCAGCAAGGCCCAGGTGCGGGCGGAAGATAACGTGATCGGCACCTCGGTCTACCTCCGTCTGAGCCAGGGGATCGTGGACGGCCTCGAGCTCAAGGCCGCCTTCGGCTACCTGTTCGCGGACGATGCCTTCACCCCGAACAACAACGATGACGACGCCTACAAGTTCGCAACCGGTCTGTTCTGGAGCTGGTAGTAATCGGCTGACACGAGCCTGACCGAGAAAAAGCAGTGGAGAGCCCCCGGGGGTTAGCAGCCCCCGGGGGTTTTTTGTGTGCTAGTGAGGAAAGGCGCGTTATTGGTCTGCGCGCTAGTCAGGCATTCCCGCCGCACGGTGAGGTTGCTGACGCGCCTACTTCTTGGGAAAAATCCCCCTCCTTTCCCCGTTTTCAAAGGGGGAAGACCGTCGCAGGCCCCTTTCCCTGGCGCCAATTTAGCCTCTTGCCGTGTGCCCCCCTTTTAGCAAAGGGGCGTAAGGGGGGATTTGAATGAGGAGGTTCGAGGGAGGCTCTGATCACACGAACTGCACGATTTTTTCAAGCACACCATCAATGTTGTTCAGTACCTCAGTATCAGTGAATCTCAAGACGGTCAGACCGAGACTCGCGAGATAGCCGTCCCGCACCGTGTCCTTCTTCACCTGCTCCGGGGAAAAGTGCTGCCCACCGTCGATCTCAATCACCAGCTTCACTGCCGGGCAGAAGAAGTCAACAATGTAGCTACCTAGGATCTTCTGGCGATAGAACTGATGGCCCTTGAGCTGCCTTCTTCTGAGATTCGACCAGGCCAGCCGTTCGGCGTCGGTCATGTTCTTTCTGAGCTCTCTCGCGAAGGTCTTCAGCTCTTTGTTGTAAGGCAGCATATTCTCGAAAATCCCCCTCTATCCCCCTTTACAAAAGGGGGAGGAAAGCTGCTTGATGCGGGAGGAAAAGGCCTGCTGAATGTTCTTCTTTCCTACAGAGGACATCGCAAATCCCCCCCTTTGGCAAAAGGGGGGTGAGGGGGGATTTCGATTCGCTGAAGCTCGGGGAACGGCAGACTTT
>JAGFXI010000040.1 GCA_017861095.1 Deltaproteobacteria bacterium
GGCGGTGATGGGGGTCTCGATGATCTCGCCCGAGGGTTTGGCCATGAGACCGCGCATGCCGGAGAGCTGGCGCATCTGGTCCTTGCTTCCCCGGGAGCCTGAGTCCGCCATCATGAAGATGGGATTGAAGGAGGGCATCTGCTCCTTCTTGCCCTCGGGACCGGTGATGGTCTCGGTAGCGATCTCCTTCATCATCTCGCCAGCGATATCTTCCGTCGCCTTGGCCCAGATGTCCACCACCTTGTTGTACTTCTCGCCGTCGGTGATAAGACCCTCGTTATACTGCCGCTCGATCTCTCGGATGTTCTCGCTCGCCTCCTCGATAATCGTCTGCTTCCGCGCCGGGATGACCATGTCGGAAACGGCGATGGAGACACCGGAGAGGGTGGCGAAGCGGTAGCCGATGTCCTTGATCCGGTCGGCCAGGAGCACCGTCTCCTTGGTTCCCGCCGTGCGGTAGCACCGGTCGAAGAGCTCCGCGAGGGCCCGCTTGGTCATGACCCGGTTGATGAGATCGAAGGGGATCTGCTGCGGCACCACCTCGGCGAGGAGGATCCTCCCGGTGGTCGTCTGGATGCGCTTGCCGTTCATGCGCACGTGGATGCGGGCATGAAGGTCGAGCTCCCCGGCATCGTAGGCGCAGCGAACCTCGCCGGGACTGGCGAAGATCTTTTTCTCGCCCTTGGCGAAAGGCTTCTCCCTGGTCATGTAGTAGATGCCGAGGACGATATCCTGGGTCGGCACGATGATGGGCTCACCGTGGGCCGGACTCAGAATGTTGTTGGTGCTCATCATGAGCACGCGGGCCTCGATCTGCGCCTCGATGGAGAGGGGGACATGAACCGCCATCTGGTCGCCGTCAAAGTCGGCGTTGAAAGCGGCACAAACCAGGGGATGGATCTGAATGGCCTTCCCCTCGATGAGGATCGGCTCAAAGGCCTGGATTCCGAGGCGGTGCAGGGTCGGGGCCCGATTGAGGAGCACCGGGTACTCCTTGACCACCTCGTCCAGGCAGTCCCACACCTCCGGGGTCTCTTTCTCCACCATCTTCTTGGCGCTCTTGATGGTGGTCACGTAGCCCCGCTCCTCGAGCTTGTTGTACACGAAGGGTTTGAAGAGCTCGAGGGCCATCTTCTTGGGAAGCCCGCACTGGTGGAGGCGCAGATCCGGACCGATAACGATCACCGAGCGGCCGGAGTAGTCCACCCGTTTCCCGAGGAGGTTCTGGCGGAACCGGCCCTGCTTTCCCTTGAGCATGTCGGAGAGGGACTTGAGTGGCCGCTTGTTCGGCCCGGTGATGGTTTTTCCCCGGCGGCCGTTGTCGAACAGGACGTCCACCGCCTCCTGGAGCATCCGCTTCTCGTTGCGAATGATGATCTCCGGGGCGTTGAGCTCTTGGAGACGCCGCAGCCGATTGTTCCGGTTGATCACCCTCCGGTAGAGGTCGTTCAAATCGCTCGTGGCAAAGCGACCGCCATCAAGGGGAACGAGCGGTCTCAGGTCCGGCGGCAGCACCGGAATCACCTCGAGGATCATCCATTGCGGCTTCGCCCCGGACTCGCGGAAGGCGTTCACCACCTTGAGCCGCTTGGCGAGCTTCTTCCTCTTGGCCACCGAATTGGTCTTGGTCATGTCCGCCCGGAGCTCCTCGGCGAGCTTTTCGAGGTCCAGCCCGGACAGGAGCTGCTTGATGGCCTCAGCGCCGATTCCCACCTTGAACCGATCACCATACTGCTCGCGGAGCTGGCGATAGCGCTCCTCGCTCAGAAGCTCTTGCCGGCCGAGGGGTGTGTCGCCGGGCTCGAGGACGATGTAGGAGTCGAAGTAGAGAACTTTTTCCAGTTCCTTCAGGGTGAGATCTAGAAGGTTCCCCACCTTGCTCGGCAGGCTCTTCAGGAACCAGATGTGGGCTACAGGAGCGGCGAGCTCGATGTGACCCATGCGCTCCCGCCGGACCTTGGCCTGGATTACCTCGACACCGCACTTTTCACAGACAACCCCACGGTGCTTCATGCGCTTGTACTTGCCGCAGTTGCACTCGTAATCCTTGGTGGGGCCGAAGATCTTGGCACAGAATAGCCCATCTCGCTCCGGCTTGAAGGTCCGGTAATTGATGGTCTCGGGCTTCTTGATCTCCCCGTAAGACCACTCCAGGATCTTCTCCGGTGAGGCAAGGGAGATGCGGACCGCGTTGAAGCTGAGCGGGTCTTTGGGACGCACAAACAGGTTGTACAGCTCTTTCACTGCAACCTCCTCCCATTCGAGTCAGTTGTCCGTTGTCAGTGGTCAGCTGCAGACCATGCTTCAACGGGCGCACTTTGCCGCCCGTGGCTTACTCATATCACATTCTTGACCACGGACAACGACCTACGGACAACGGACATCTCTATATGTTGGGCCTGCAGGCCCCGCGTTTGTTGAACCGGCGCCTGCAGGGCGAAAGACCGCGGCTACTGCTCCACATCCTCCAGGAGTCGCACATCGAGAGCAAGGGCCTGGAGCTCCTTCACCAGGACGTTGAAGGATTCCGGGAGACCCGCCTCCAGGGTGTTCTCGCCCTTGACGATCTTCTCGTACATCCGGGTCCTTCCGGCGACGTCGTCGGATTTCACCGTAAGGAACTCCTGGAGTGCATGGGCAGCGCCATAGGCCTCCATGGCCCAGACTTCCATCTCCCCGAGACGCTGGCCGCCGAACTGGGCCTTGCCGCCAAGAGGCTGCTGGGTGACCAGCGAGTACGGACCGATGGAGCGGGCGTGGAGCTTATCGTCAACCAGATGGTGGAGCTTGACGATGTACATGACGCCGACCGTCACCGGCCGGTCGAACGGCTCGCCGGTACGGCCGTCGTACAGGGTGGTCTGCCCAAACTCCGGAACTTTGGCGTCTCTCAAGAACTCCCGGATCTCCGACTCCTCCGCCCCGTCAAACACCGGGCTGGCGAAACGGAACCCTTCTCGGTAGTAAGGAGCCAGGGCCTTAAGATCATTCTCGCTCAGCTTGGCAAAGCACTCATTGAATTCGAGTTCGGAGTAAAGCCGCTTCAATTTCTCCTCGACGGTCTCCCGGCTCTTATAGTCTTCCAGCAACCGGGCGAGTTGTTCTCCGATCCCCTTGGCCGCCCAGCCGAGGTGAGTCTCCAGCACCTGACCCACGTTCATACGCGAGGGTACGCCAAGGGGATTGAGGACGATATCCACCGGGGTCCCGTCGCTAAAGTAGGGCATGTCCTCCTCGGGGAGCACGCGACTCACCACGCCTTTATTCCCATGGCGACCGGCCATCTTGTCGCCTACCGATAGCTTCCGCTTGGTGGCCACATAGACCTTTACCATCTTGATCACGCCGGGCGGGAGCTCATCGCCCTTCTTGAGTTTAGCGATCTTATCCTCGAAGAGCATCTGCACCAGCTCAACCTGCTCGTGGTAGGTCTCCCAGATCGCCTGCACCTGCGGGGCGACCTCGAGATCACCCGCCACCTCGATTTCCGACCACTGCCCTGGGGCGAGGGGAGCGAGGTTGTCGGCGGTGAACTCATCGCCCTTCTTGACTAGAGTTTTCTTCCCCTCCTTGAGGGACTTGGCGGATTTTTTCCCGGCGACGAGTCGCTCAATTTTCGTGAGGGCACTCTTCTTGATGATCTTGACCTCGTCCCGCTGATCCTTGAGAAGTCGGGCCACCTCCTCGTCCTCGATGGACTTGCTTCGTTCGTCCTTGTCCACCCCTTTCCGCGAGAAGACCCGGGCATCGATGACGATTCCCTCCACCCCGGGCGGCACGCGCAATGATGTGTCCTTTACGTCGCCCGCCTTTTCGCCGAAGATAGCCCGAAGGAGCTTCTCCTCCGGCGTCAGCTGAGTCTCACCCTTCGGGGTCACCTTGCCTACCAGGATGTCGCCCGGCTTGATCTCGGCGCCGATACGGATGATGCCGCTCTCGTCCAGGTTTTTGAGGGCCTCCTCGCCGATGTTGGGGATATCCCGGGTGACCTCCTCCTTGCCCAGTTTCGTGTCTCTGGCGATGAGCTCGAACTCCTCGATGTGGATGGAGCTGAAGACGTCATCCTTGACCACCCGCTCGCTCACTAGAATCGAGTCCTCGAAGTTGTACCCGCCCCAGCTCATGAAGGCCACGGTAACGTTCCGGCCCAGTGCCAACTCGCCGTTTTCGGTGGCCGGACCGTCGGCAATGATCTGCCCCTTCCGCACAAGCTGACCGGGTTGAATAATGGGCTTTTGATTGAAGCAGGTGTTCTGGTTGGTCCGCTGAAATTTGGTGAGCTTGTAAGTATCGACGCCTGATGCCAGGGACCGCTCATCCTCATCCTCCCGGAGAGCACGGACCACAACCCTCGTCGCGTCCACCCCCTCGACCAGGCCGTCGCGCCGCGCGATCACAGCGACCCCCGAATCCCTGGCCACGACGCCCTCGATCCCTGTTCCCACGAGAGGTGCCTTGGCCCGGAGCAGCGGCACCGCCTGCCGCTGCATGTTCGAGCCCATGAGGGCCCGGTTGGCGTCGTCGTTCTCCAGGAAGGGAATGAGCGAGGCGGCGACACTCACCAGCTGGTCAGGGCTCACGTCCATGTAGTCCACTTCCTCGGGGCGCTTCTGGACGAACTCGCCCTCAAGCCGACACGACACGAGATCCAGAACGAAGCGACCCGCATCGAGGGGAGCGTTGGCCTGGGCGATGGGATGCTTGCCCTCGTCCATGGCGCTCAGGTAGACGACCTCGTTGGTGACCTGGCCGTTGGTCACCCTGCGGTACGGGGTTTCGATGAAACCGTACTCGTTCACCCGGGCATAGGTGCTCAAAGAAACGATGAGGCCGATGTTGGGACCTTCTGGGGTCTCCACCGGACAGATCCGCCCGTAGTGAGTGGGATGAACGTCGCGCACCTCGAAGCCGGCTCGCTCGCGGGTGAGACCACCGGGGCCGAGGGCGCTTAAGCGCCGCTTGTGAGTGATCTCGCTCAAAGGGTTGGTCTGATCCATGAATTGGCTGAGCTGGCTGGTGCCGAAGAACTCTTTGACCACCGCCGACACCGGCTTGGCGTTGATGAGGTCATGAGGCATGAGCGCATCGATCTCCTGGAGGCTCATGCGCTCCTTGATAGCCCGCTCCATGCGGACGAGGCCGATACGGTACTGGTTCTCGAGCAGTTCGCCCACAGCACGGACGCGACGGTTCCCGAGGTTGTCGATATCGTCCACCGCCCCTTGGGTATCCTTGATCTCGAGGAGCTTGCGGACCGCCCTCAGGATGTCATCTTTGGTGAGGGTGCGCAGGCTGAGAGAGACATCTGTGATCCCGAGCTGCTGATTGAGCTTGAGGCGGCCCACTTCAGAAAGGTCGTAGTTCTCCTGGTTGAAGAAGAGATTGTTGAAGAACTCCCTGGAGACCTCCAGAGTCGGTGGGTTGCTCGGCCGCAGCTTTCGGTAGATTTCCAAGGTGGCCGTGTCCGAGTCCTCCACCTTGTCCAGAAGAAGCGTGTTCCGGAAGGACGGACTCACATTGGCGCCGTCCATGAAGAGAAGGTCCACTGCGGCGATACTGTGCGCTCGCAGCGCAACGAGGTGGTCTTCGGTGATAATCTCGTTACACTGGATGAGCACCTCGCCGGTGGTTTCGTCCACCACGTCGTGGGCAACTACCCGGCCCACCAGGTTGTCGTCTGGGAAGGGGATGGCTTCGAACTTGGACTCCTGGAGCTGACGGAGAAGCTTCTGTCCAAGTTTTCTGCCCTTTTTCACGAGAAGCTCGCCGGTTTCGGGATGGTTGAGATCCATGGGGGCCTTCACTCCGGTAAGAAAATCCCTGTCCACCGGTCGGGCGACCCCGTGCTCCGTGAGTTGGACCCTCTCGGTCGCATAGAAGTAGTTGAGCAGTTCCTCGGTGCTGAAACCAAGAGCCTTAAGCAGGATGGTCACGGGAAACTTACGCCGCCGGTCGATCCGGACATAAAGGATGTCCTTGTGGTCAAACTCAAGATCGATCCATGAGCCCCGAAGCGGTATGATCCGCGCCGAGTAAAGAAGTTTTCCGGTGGCGTGGGTCTTCCCCTTGTCGTGGTCGAAGAAGATCCCGGGGGACCGGTGCAGCTGGCTTACGACCACCCGCTCGGTGCCGTTGACAATGAAGGTCCCGTTCTCGGTCATGAGCGGAATAGTGCCGAAATAGATCTCCTGCTCCTTGATGTCCCGAATGCTCCTGGCGCCGGTTTCCTTCTCCACATCGTAGACCACGAGGCGTACCGTGATCTTGAGTGGAGCCTCATAGGTCATGCCTCGCTGCAGACACTCGGCCACGTCGTATTTCACCTCGCCGATGCTGTAGCGGACGAACTCCAAGGAGGCGGTGCCGCTGAAGTCGCGGATGGGGAAGACCCCCTTGAACACGCTCTCCAGCCCTTTGTCGATCCGCAGATCGGAGTCCACGTCCTTTTGCAGGAACCGGTTGTAGGACTCTCTCTGCATCTCGATCAGGTTGGGAATCCCGATGATGCTCTTGATCTTGCCAAGATTTTTTCGCAAGCGGTACTGACTTGCCAATGAGGTTACCATGTTCTCTCCTCTTTGGCGGAAACCTTCGATCCCCGGGAGGGGCAGGTCGCCCGCGGCGGGGCCCGAAGGCGGCCTGGTAGAGTGGGACGCGGGGAAAGCCGCTCTGCCCTCCCCCGCCGCCGCAACGGCGCATCACTTTACCTCCACTGTGGCGCCCGCCTCTTCCAGCTGCTTGGCAATGTTGGCGGCCTCCTCCTTGGGGATGGCCTCCTTCACCTTGCCGGGCAGCTCATCGACCAACTGCTTGGCCTCCTTGAGGCCGAGACCGGTGATGGCCCGCACCACCTTGATCACCTGAATCTTCTTGTCGCCGACCCCGGTGATCACCACGTCGAACTCAGTCTTCTCCTCAGCGACCGGCTCGGCAGCGCCACCCCCCGCAGGGACGCCCATGGGCATAGCCATGGGCATAGCCGCCATCGGCGCCGCCGCCGTTACTCCCAGTTCCTCCTCCAGCTCTTTGATGAGCTGCGCCAGCTCGAAAACCGGCATGTTCTTGATGTATTCCTTCACGTCGTCCTTGGTAATGTTCGCCATGGTTCAACTCCTCCATTTCGTGGTTCTTCGTGGTTCACAGGTTACGAAGCCTCGGTAGCCTTTCGTTCGATCGCCTTGAGCACGCCCAGGAAGTCCCGCGGGGTGGCGGCGAGCACGCTCACGAAGTCTCTCGGAACGGCGCTCATGACTCCCAGCAACCTGGCGGGCATGGTGTTCAACAGCCCCAGCAGCTGGGCCTGAAGCTCCGCCCGCGGCGGGAGCGTGATCACCTTCTTGAGGCCCTCGGCGTCGATAAGTCTCCCCCGCAAGACCCCCATCTTGACCTGCAGTTTTCCGCTCGTCTTGGCGAAATCGAGGACAACCTTCGCCGGCGTCACCTCATCCTCGTACCCCAGGGCGACCGCGCAGGGTCCGGTCAGGTGGTCGGCCAGAGGGCGTGCCGATGTCTCCTTCACCGCCAGCCTGGTGAGGGTGTTCTTGACTACGCGATACTCGATACCCGAATCCCTCAGCTTGCGACGGAGCTCGTTGAGCTCCGAGACCTTAAGCCCTCGGTAGTCGGTGACTATCGCTGCCTTGGCCCGCATGAACCTGTCACGCAGTTCGGCTATCCGCTCTTGCTTCTCGTCGCGCTTCAAAGTTCTCTTCTCCCCCCTTTCCTCTGCCAACGCGAGCTCGAATCGTGCTTAGTGAACCAGAGGAGTTGTCCACGTATTCTTGATGGATCGCCTCGCTCAGTCTCGGTAGGCCGACCCCTGGTCGTTTAGGCTCTCGCCCCGCCGGGCCCTCTTCGGAAGCCCAGGCAGGGCCAGCACCTACTTTCATGGACGAATCAAAGCACCCACCTTGGCAGTCAGTGATATGGGCGAGCATTGGTCCGTCGCCGGGCCGCTCGCGTTACAAGCCTCTCGCTCGTTCTTTCAGCAAGCCGACCCTTACGAGAGTAGCCCCTTCACATGGGCCGGATCGATCTTGATTCCCGGGCCCATGGTCGTGGAGACGGCGATGCTCTTCAGATAGATACCCTTGCTGGAAGCCGGTTTCAGCCGGACGATAGTGTCCATGAAACTCGCAATGTTCTGCAGCAACTTCTCGGCACCGAGGGAGACCCGACCGACGGGAGCGTGTACCACTCCCGATTTCTCTACCCGAAACTCGATCTTTCCGGCCTTGATTTCTTTGATCACCTTGGCAACTTCGAAGGTCACGGTCCCCAGCTTGGCATTGGGCATGAGGCCGCGCGGTCCGAGGATCTTGCCGATCTTCCCCACCGCGCCCATCATGTCAGGGGTGGCCACCGTCTTGTCGAACTCCAGCCAGCCTCCCTTGATCTTCTCGATGAGCTCCTCAGACCCGGCGTAGTCGGCCCCAGCGTCGAGCGCCTCCTTCTCCTTTTCGCCCTTGGCGAAGGCGAGCACTCGAACCGTCTTGCCGGTGCCGTTGGGAAGGAGCACCGTGCCGCGCACCATCTGATCGGCCCGGCGGGGGTCCACACCGAGTCGCACCGCCATGTCGACGCTCTCGTCAAACCGGGCAAAGCTGCACTGAAGGGCCAGATTCACCGCCTCGGAGAAATCGTATTTCCGGGAAAGATCCAGACCCTCTCTCACCTTTTGATACTTCTTTCCTCTCGTCGCCATCTCGCCTCTCCAACCTACTCGACAGTAATCCCCATGCTGCGGGCAGTTCCCTCAACGGTGCGAATCGCAGTCTCCAACGTGTTGCAGTTGAGGTCGGGCATTTTCAGCTTGGCGATCTCCTGCACCTGCTGCCGCGTAACCGTACCAACCGTCTCGCGACTAGGCGCGCTGGAGCCCTTGGCGATCTTCGCCGCCTTCTTGAGGAGCACCGCGGCCGGGGGCGTCTTGGTGACGTAGGTGAAGGAGCGGTCCGCAAAGACCGTGATCACTACGGGAATGATCATCCCTTCCTGCCCCTGGGTCTTGGCGTTGAAGGACTTGCAGAACTCCATGATATTCACCCCGTGCTGACCCAAGGCGGGGCCGATTGGGGGCGAAGGGTTGGCCTGACCTGCAGGAACCTGCAATTTGATATTGGCAATGACCTTTTTCGCCATAGCTCGCCTCTCTTCGTAACCAGTTGTCGCGAGTCAGGTAACCGGGGGGAAGCCACCACGCGGGGAGGCTAAGTCTTGGTCACCTGCACAAAGTCGAGTTCCACCGGAGTCGAACGGCCGAAGATGCTCACCAGAACTCGAACCTTTCCCTTTTCCGGATTCACCTCGTCCACCACCCCGTTGAAGTTGAAGAACGGCCCGTCGATCACCCGCACCTCGTCACCCCGTTCCAGAAGGTACTTGGGCTTGGGCTTCAACGCACCCGCTGTCATCTGGTCGACGATTTTCTGGGCTTCCTCGTCGCTCAGGGCCGTCGGCCTCCCTTGCCCGCCGATGAACCCGGTCACCTTGGGGGTATCCTTGACGATGTGCCAGGTCTCGTCGTTGAGTTCCATACGCACCAAGATGTAGCCGGGATAGAACTTGCGCGCCGAGGTCTTACGTTCCCCTTTGACCAGTTCAACCACCTTCTCGGTAGGCACAAGGATCTGGTCGAAAAGCTCCGCCTTGCCGAGGGCCTTGATCCGCTCTTCCAAGGCGCTCTTGACCTTCTGCTCGTACCCCGAATAAGTGTGGACTATAAACCACTGTTTCGCCACGGAACCTCTCCGTTCTCCATGCGGGCAGGCTATATCAGGCTATATCTTGATCTTGGGTAAGGACGGAGGCCACTGCCTCACCTGTCTACGAACGGCCTCAGCTCAGGACGAGCTTGATGATCCTGGACAACCCCAGATCCACCAGACCCAAAAAGGCCGCAATCAGGAAGACGATCACCAGCACCACTGACGTGGAGGCAATGACATCCCTTCGACTGGGCCAGCTCACCTTGGTCAGCTCAACCCGAACCTCGCGGAGAAACTGCCTGGCATTGTCCACGGCAGCAACGGCCCGATTCTTCACATCGCTTCGCTGCTGCGCCTTGGGCTTCTTTACCGGCTCTTTCCGCGGACTGGTGCCAGGCGTCGCAGGCCTCGCGCCGCTCTCTTCCCCACCCCGATCCTCACCCTTAGCCGTAGGCTCGGAAACTCCCGCTTTTACCTTTCCCGATTTGCTCATAAGCACCAAAAAAGAAATGGCAGGCCAGGAGGGATTCGAACCCCCAACACCCGGATTTGGAGTCCGGTGCTCTAGCCGTTCGAGCTACTGGCCTGCAACAGCGGTGATATAGATCAACAATCGCCCCGGCAGTCGCAACCCCGACTTCCTCGCCGCTGGAATGACGACTCCCCTGCCCCGACCCCCACAACTAGCCGGAAGATCCGGCGAACCTCCGGACCCGCCATGGTCTACTTCGTCTCTCGGTGCGGGGTGTGGTGTCCACAGAATCGGCAATACTTGCGGAACTCCAGCTTGTCTGGAGTCGTTCTCTTATTCTTCGTCGTGCTGTAGTTGCGCCGTTTACACTCGGCGCACGCAAGGCTCACAATGATCCGCATGCTTTCTACCCCAATGCTCGGTGGCGTTTCTCGTGGTCTACTTAACGATCTCGCTGATGACCCCGGCACCCACCGTGCGCCCACCCTCGCGGATGGCAAACCGCAGCTCCTTCTCCATCGCAATGGGGGCAATCAACACGATCTC
>JAGFXI010000255.1 GCA_017861095.1 Deltaproteobacteria bacterium
GTGCCCCGTTATCCAAAGCGAAGGAGGCAGGCCCAGTGCGCCGAGGAGCTTCTAGCTGTCCGCGACCTCTCTTATCGGATAGGCCGACAGGAAGTCCTGAAAGGAGTGACTCTCGACATCAGAGCCGGGGAGACGGTTGCTCTCGTGGGCCGAAACGGCTCGGGCAAGACTACCCTCATCAAGCATTTCAACGGGCTCCTGCGACCGACGGCAGGTACGGTCACCTTCCGGGGCCGGGAGATCCGCCCTCGCCGGATGGCCGCCCAGGTCGGGCTCTCCTTTCAGAACCCGAACGACCAGTTCTTCAGATATCGGGTGCGGGACGAGCTGGAAGAAGGGCCGAGGAGGCTCGAAAAGCTGGAACCGGACTGGTTTCAGGAGATCTGCGACATATTTGGTCTTCACGGGCTCTTGGATCGCTCCCCCTATCGTCTCAGTGAAGGGGAAAAGAAGCGAGTCGCCGTCGCCTCCATCCTCACCGTCCGGCCTCCACTTCTTGTCCTCGACGAGCCGACCGTCGGGCAGGATGGTGGGCTCCGGGAGACCCTGGCCGTGCTCTTGGCCAAGCTTACGGAGCTGGGGTGCACCACGGTCATCGCCACCCACGATCTCGAGTTCGCCGAGGCGGTAGCGGATAGGTGGATCGTCCTTCACGACGGCAAGGTGGTTGCCGATGGATCACCCCAGGAGCTCCGGCGCGATGAGCGGGTGCTCCAACTCGGCGCCCTGGGAAGGCAGGGGGATAACGACGTGGCCATCGCGCCCGCACTATCGGAGGGGAGATGTGACGCCGCTTGATCCGAGGACACGGCTTGCCCTGGGCATCATGGGGATCGCCGCGGTCATCATCGCCGCCGACCCGGCGACCCTTGTCTTCGAGTTCGGGGCGATCGTCATCTCACTCCACCTGCTCAACCTTGGCCGGCCCTGGGTGCATTCCCTCCGTCTTTCCGTGCCCATGGTCGTTTTGGTCTTCCTCGTGGGGACCGTTTCCTTCTCTCTAGGAGAGGCGGCTGTCCTCGCACTACGCCTCATCAACCTCCTAAGCGTATCCTTCCTCCTCTTTCACACGATCAGCGCCGAGGAGATGGGAGACGCCCTGAGAAAACTGGGCATTCCTTATGAGTTCGCCTTCATCCTCACCACCGCCATGCGCTACGTTCCCCTCATCGGTCAGAAGATCCGGAGCATCATCGCCGCCCAGACCTCGCGGGGCATCGACCTCAGGCTCAGGCTCAAGAACCTGGGCAATCTCGCCGCCCTCCTCATGCCCCTTCTGGTGCAGAGCTTTCTTCTCTCCGAACATCTGGCGATCGCCATGGAGTCGCGGGGCTTCGCAAGGAAAGGCCGCACCATGCGGAGAGAGTACAGGGTAATGATCTGGGAGTACGGCCTCATGGCCGGAGCGTTCTGTCTCCTGCTGGTGTTGGTCTGGTGGGAGAGCGGCGGTTCCATGTAGGGTGGGCACTGCCAATCCCCAAGAGAGAGAAGGCCATGACAAGGGAGAAGAGAAGGGCGAGGTTCGATAAGATCGATGTCTACCCGGTGACCTGCGAGCGGTTGTCTGCCGGGAGATCAAACCTCGAGGTGCTGGAGGCGGTCATTCGCGGCGGGGCTCGCATCATCCAGCTGAGGGAGAAAGAGTGCTCGAAGAGAGACCTCTTCGACCTGGCCCTCACCTTCCGCGAGGTGACCGCCAGGGCGGGTGTGCTCCTCATCATCAACGACCACCTGGACATCGCGCTCGCGGTGGGCGGCGACGGCGTACACTTGGGCCAGGACGATCTTCCCCTCATGGCCGCGAGGAGGCTCGCGCCCGACCTCGTGATCGGCATCTCCACCCACTCCCTCGAAGAGGCCCTGGATGCCCAACGACAGGGTGCCGACTACGTGAACATCGGACCCGTCTTCGCCACCAGCACCAAGGCGGGAGTGGATCGCGGGCTCGGGCCCGAGGCGATTGCGAGCATCGGCTCGCGGCTCTCGGTGCCCTTCACGGTCATGGGCGGCATCACCGCCGCCAACCTTGACGAGGTCCTCGCCGCGGGCGCCCGCCGGATCGCCATGATCACCGCCATCACCCAGGCCGCGGATATCGCCGAGACGGTGCAACTTTTCCGGCGGAAGATAAGGGCCAGCTATTCCTCATAGGGCCAGTCTCCGCAACTCAAAAAAACGCCCCTCCCGGCAGGCCGAGAGGGGCGTTCTGGCTCTCTCTTAACCTAAGGCTACTTAATGAGATTCAACTCTTTCTCTCTCGGAAAGACAGGCAGGTAACGGTACGATAGAGAGACGAGGAGCGCGCCATAGGCAATGAGTGCGACCGTTGGGGCCCACTCCTGCCAGGTGGGGATGTAGAGCTCCCACCGGTCAAAAGGCATGACCGGCGCCGCCAGGGTCTGCACCGTGAACACGAAGCGGTTGATGAGGCAGCCCACGCAATTCAGGAAGCAGGCGGCGAGCATCCAGACGTCATCCTGCCTCACCTTCGGGGTCAGGAGCATGACGGCTGGTATGATGCCGCACAGCACCAGCTCAGCGAAAAGAAGCCACAACCCGTAAGGCGCCTTGTAGAAGGAGCCGAGGGTGAGTCCGACACTCGGGGCGTACACGTACGCCCAGTACCAGGTATCGAGGAGCTTCACCACCATGTAGAAGGCGAGCAGGTAACCGGAGATCTTCGCCAGCTCCCAGAGCACTTCCTTGCGAACGAGCTTCTTCTTGGTCACCTCCTGGGTGAGATAGCAGACGAGGATGGTGAGGGAGGGGCCGGAGGCGATCGCCGAGGCGACGAAGAGGAAGAAGGTCCACGGCCAGATGAAGAATCCCTCCCGGAAGGCGAAAGGCCGTCCGAAGAGTACACCGTACATACCGCCGAGCGAGCCCTGGTGGAAGAAACTCAGGAAGGTTCCGGTTGCGGCGAATAGGGCCATGATCTCGTGCAGGTTGTGGCTGAAAAAGTGGATCCCCCGGATCTTGTCCAGCTGCCGGTTCTCAAGGATCAGCGGCACGTACTCGATGGTGAGCACCATGGTGTAACAGGTGATGCAGAAGATCACTTCCGTGAGCATGGAGTGGACATTGGGATGCCAGAAGCTGAACCACGCCCGAAGGGGTTGCCCGATGTCCAGGACCAGCACCAACTGGGCGCCGGTGTAACAGATGAACCCGATAACAACCGCCAGGTTGATGATGTCCTTGAGCTCCTTCTTCCCGATGATGTACGTGAGAAACCCGGTGAAGAAGGCCCCGGCGCCGAGAGCGATCACCGCCAGGTCCACCGTGATCCAGAGACCGAAGCCAAAGTAATCACTCAGGCCGGTCACATTCAGTCCCTTCCAGAAGACCAACAAGCCCGCCAGAACGCCCCAGGCCATCAACGCCCCGAGCACCAGGAGCCAAATGGCAAACTGCGTAAACGAGCAACGCTTCACGCCTTCAGGGATGAGTGCCGAGTCCATGGGTTATCCTCTCTTATCCATGGGGATTCTCGATAACGACGGTCCTTCCATCACATTACATCACATTATCGCCGAGCTTGCGGATCCAGCCCTGCGAGGTCAGATAGTAAATCTTCGGTTCCGTGCCGAGCTTGGGGAGGAGCCGGAAGGCTCTCTGGCTCTTGGCGAGCTTTGCCACCAGGCTCTCCTTATCGTGCAGGTTGCCGAAGACCATCGCCTTCGCCGGGCAGGCCTCCACGCAGGCCGGGACGTACTCACCCTCGCGGAGCTCCTTGCGGCCCTCCGTGAAGGCCTTGTCCATGGCCAGTTGCAGCCTATGGACGCACATGGTGCACTTCTCCACCACGCCGCGCGGCCGCGTCGACACCTCCGGGGTGAGCATCTGCTCCATGCCCTTGGGCCACTTGGTATCCCACCAGTTGAAATACCGGGCGTGGTAAGGGCAAGCGGCCATGCAGTACCGGCAGCCGATGCAGCGCACCGGGATCTGGTTGACCAGACCGTTCTCTTCGTCCCGTTTGGTAGCGTTCACCGGACAGACGAAGGTGCAGGGTGAGTCGTGGGCCGAGTCGCAGTGCTGGCACGGTCTGGGGAGATAGGCCTGGCGATGCTCCGGATAGGGTTTCCCATTGTCGAGATAGAACACCTCGAGCCAGGTGATGGACCGGAGCTTGTCGCTCTCATCCTCGCGGAAGGAGA
>JAGFXI010000256.1 GCA_017861095.1 Deltaproteobacteria bacterium
AGAAGTCAAGACAATCATTTCTCATCCGGCCTGCACTGTGCACGAGATGCTGTGGCGAGATCTTAGAGATGGCGGGGCCACCGGGCAACCATCCCTTTGTACCGCGGGACTGGACCTGACGAGTGCCTCTCATTCATGACGCCAGGGGGTTCGAGATCTGAGGAGGACCGGGGAAAAGGCCATATCCGCCGTCAACGCAGGTAGTTTAGGCACAATGTGGGCTATGAGATCTCTTCGTCAGTGAGGTAGCAGGCGGGATCCGGGGCCCAGAGATCACCCGTCGTGGCCTCGGCCCTGACCCGGAAGTTCCCGCCGCAGATGTCCAGCCAGCGGCACCCGGCACAGCGCCCGGTCACGTACCGCTTCTTGTCCTTGAGCTTGGCCATGAGCGGATTGGCAAGATCGGTCCAAATGGTGCTGAAGGGGCGCTTCCGGACGTTACCGAAGGAGTAGTGCCGCCAGAACTGATCGGCGTGAACCTCACCGTCCCAGCTTACGCAGCCGATACCCCGGCCCGAGTTGTTCCCCTCGTTCATCTTGAGGAGCTCGATGACCTCAGCCGCCCGGGGAGAACGCTCCCGCAGGAGCCGCAGGTACAGATAGGGTCCATCGGCGTGGTTATCCACGGTCAGGACCTCCTTGGCCTTGCCCCGGGCGTGGAGCGCCTGGGTTCGATCGATGATGAGATCCACAACCCGGCGGGTATCCTCGTGAAGCAGATCCTCGTGAACGAGCTCGCTCCCCCGCCCGGCGTAGACGAGGTGGTAGAAGCATACCCTCGGGATGTCATGTGCCTCGAGGAGGTCGAAGATGGCGGGGACCTCCCCTGCGTTCATCCTGTTGATGGTGAAACGGAGGCCGACTTTAATCCCGACCCGCTGACAGTTGGCGATCCCTGCCATGGCCCGGTCGAAGGCGCCTCTCACGCCCCGGAAGCGGTCGTTCACTTCCTTGGTGCCGTCGAGGCTGATTCCCACGTAGGAAAGACCGATCTCCCGCAATGCCCCAGCGATCGCGGGAGTGATTAGGGTGCCATTCGTGGAGATCACCGCCCGCATTCCCAGGCGCACCGCATAGTCCGCCAATTCGACAAGATCAGGCCGCGCCAGGGGCTCCCCGCCGGAGAAGAGGATGACGGGAGCGCCGAAGGCGGCCAGGTCGTCAAGGAGAGTCTTTCCCTCTTCGGTCGTGAGCTCGTCCTGGTGGACCTGATCGTCGGCTTGGGCATAGCAGTGGACGCACCGCAGATTACAGCGCCGGGTAACGTTCCACACCACCACCGGCTTCTTGTCGCTCGAGAACTGGAGGAGGTGGGACGGGAGATGCTTGGAGTGCCGGCCATAGCGGAGTGCATCAGACGGCTCCACCGTGCCGCAGTAGAGCTTGGAAATCCCGATCATGCTCCATCCTTTGAGACTCGTTTCAGTCTTTACGTCTTCCCGGTATGACAAAGGGATCGGTGCGGTATGAACTCCGAATCGTCTCGTTAATAAATGTTTCCGGGTCCATGATCGCGTCTTTCGTGATGGTAAACTCCCGCTGACCGATCTTGTCCATAACCAGCTTCAGGGCGTAGTCATAGTCCCGGGACACCCGCCGGCAAATGGTCTCGGCACTGGTACCCTCGGCGACAGCCCGATGGAGGATCTCGTCCACCGCGTCATCAGCGAAAAAGAGACGGATCTGGTGCTTGGTCAGGAAGTCCGCCTCGAAGCGCCTGACCTCGGCGATCATGGTCACGAGCTCCTGGAAGAGTTCCTCGAGTTCGATCCCGGAGCGAAGGTGCCAGGTAACGACCAAGTCGATCCTGCCTTCGGTGAGAGCCGAGCCGTACTGCTCCCGGAAATAC
Source organism: Deltaproteobacteria bacterium (assembly GCA_017861095.1). Classification (GTDB taxonomy): domain Bacteria; phylum Desulfobacterota; class Syntrophobacteria; order BM002; family BM002; genus JAGFXI01. The sequence goes on from JAGFXI010000256.1 coordinate 1,850, forward strand.
TCCTCGCGGCTCAAGAGGAAATGAACAACGGCAGCCTTATCCTCCTGCCAGGCCTTCTCGTACCGTTCGAGGAACTCCTGACTGTCGGGCTGGAGCAAGAGTCTCTCGAGCTCCGCCTTCGGTTCCTTTACCACCTCAGGGGTCACCACGAAGAACCGGATATCCGTGGAGGGAAGCTTCTTCTCGAAGGCGAGGACGGCCTTCTCCAGCACACTCACCAGGCCGCGGGCGCCGGTTCGTTCGCCGTAGGCCTGCTCCGCCAGTAATCGTAGGGCCTCATCCTCGAAGCGGATGTCAATGCCATACGCACGAAAATCCGCCTTCTTGGCGTTGATCACCGGGTTCTTCGGGTTCTTGAGAATCGAGTAGAGATCCTCCGTCGAGAGTTGCTCCAGCACGGCCACCACCGGCAGCCGGCCGATGAACTCGCTCTCGAAGCCGTACTGGATGAAGTCTTCCGCCTTGACCATCTTGAAGTAGTACTCATCGTCGGACTTGGAGCTCACCTCGGCACCGAAGCCGATCCCCTGTTTCTTGACCCGCTTTTTGATGATCTCAGACAGTTCGTTGAAGGCTCCGCTCATGATGAAGAGGATGTTCCGGGTGTTGATCATCCGCCGCTCACGCTTGCCCGTCTTCCGATACTGCTCTATCGCCTGGATCTGGGAGATGGGATCGTGAGGCACCTTGAGATCGACCTCGGTCTCCTCCATGGGCTTGAGGAGGGCCCGCTGCACGCCGGTACGGGACACATCGGGGCCGATCAGGTTCGGAGTCGAGGCGATCTTGTCGACCTCGTCCAGGTAGATGATGCCGTACTGGGCCAGCTCGATATCGTCATTGGCCTCCCGCACCAGATCGCGGACCAGGTCTTCCACGTCGCCGCCCACGTAGCCGGTCTCGCTGAATTTCGTGGCATCACCCTTGACGAAGGGAACCCCAAGCTTCTTGGCGATCAGCTTGACGATATAGGTCTTGCCGACCCCGGTTGGGCCGATGAGAATGATATTGTTCTTGATTCGGCCCACCTCGGTTGAGTCATGACGCCGCTTGATCCGGAGCTCGTGCTTGATCCGGTTGAAGTGGGTGCAGACCTTGGTTGCGAGGATTGCCTTGGCCTCCTCCTGTTTGATCACGTACTCGTCGAGGTATGCCTCCAGCTCCTCGGGCTTCATGTCGAACTGGATCTTGCCCACGCCGCTGCCCGCCGATGCGCCCTCGTCGTCCTCTTGCTGCGCCGCCCGCGGCACCATGAGGGGAGAGACGATCTTGATTCGCCCGCCGTATTTCTTCGAGAGGTAATCGCTCAGTTCCTTCTCCAGCTCTTTCTGGTCCGGCAATTTCGATTCGTCATCCATACATCACCTGTTGCTCTGCTTTCTATGGGAGAACGTGGCCACGTCCATTTCGGAGGCGCCACCGCTGGTTGTCCGCGTGCTTCTACTATAATCGTTCCGCCAGGGCATTTCAACCCGTTTCGGTCCGGAGATCGCTAACTTTCATTATGATTCCGGAATGATAGCGGGTTATCCAACCTTTTTCCCACCTTTCTCCACCCTATCTCTACGACAGGTGTAGGGCATGCAAGAACGGTGACAAAAATTTCCTTGACAGCCAGACGAAGGAATGCTACGGGGATTAATTCGGAGCCTTAACTGGCTGGGCCGTTAACTCAGGCGGTAGAGTATCTGCCTTTTAAGCAGAGAGTCGCTGGTTCGAGTCCAGCACGGCCCACCAAACCACATATACAAGGTGGCCCTGCTGGGAAAGACTCAGCTTTGGGGAGCACATAGTCGCTCAGGTGAGCTTGCCCTGAAGGAAATGACGGAAGTCCAGCACGGCCCACCATCACAGCACCGCCGCGGCATCCTCTCTCCGGGAACCGCGACACCGAAAATCCGCGTCCCCATCGTCTAGCCCGGTCCAGGACACCGGCCTTTCACGTCGGCAACACGGGTTCAAATCCCGTTGGGGACGCCACGTTGACCCGTGTGAGGAGGATGTGAATCCCCCTCACTTCTACGATCCTCCTTGATACCTGGGCCAGGTAGACTTCGTTGACAAGCCAAATAACGCCGTCTGACGCCACCCTAGCGTTACCCTTCATGATCTGGAAGGACTCGGAGGCGCTCACGGTATCTATGCCAAGGCCCTCGAGCGCGCTGGGAATGGTAAGGTCGAGTGAGGCCGCCTGCCCTCTCTTACGTTCCGGCTCCATGCCTCGTGCTTTCCCCGTCCAGTATCCTCTCGACTCGGAACCTGCACAAAACAACACCCCATTTTTGTTAAGCTACCCCGCCACCGCCAC
>JAGFXI010000257.1 GCA_017861095.1 Deltaproteobacteria bacterium
GCAAAATCTGCTTACTAACAGTGCCACAACCCATACGGGAGGTCAAGGGGATTTTCTCTCGGAATCGGCCCTCGGCCCGAGAATGCTCCAGGCATGATACTCCCCTGTCTCTGAGCCCGTGGGAGCGGCTTTTAGCCGCGATCAAGTTGTAGGGTGGGCGGTGGCAGGGATAGTCTGCTCTGCAAAGGCGCATAGTCGCGCCATCGATAGTGGAGAGGGGGGCCAGGCCTCTGGGCGGGTTCCGGTGGAAAGCCCGGGGGGTCTTACTGTCGGCGAGGGAAGGTAGAGGCTCCGGATGCGCTTTGCGCCGCAGACCACCCTGCCTTCCATAGCGTGGGTCTGGAACCAGGCAGTTTGCTGAAATTTAGGCACTTTGGATGTAGGGTGGGCATTGCCCACCGGAACGGCATGAACCGACGAGGCAGGGAGGTCTGTTCGACAAAGGCGCCACGCCGAGGCGATCCATAGAGACCGGACCTTGAAGAAAGAGCTCCCAAGGCTTCGCTGTTGACTCAGGGAGGAGCATCTGCTATGTTCTCGTCAAGTCTCGAAAAATTTGATTTCCCCGAGAAGAGTTATGGTTCATCGGGGAGATCGAGAAAGAGTTCGCGACCGGAGGCAAGCCGGAGAGAGCACAGGCCGAAAGCCCTCGTCCATTGTAAGGATCGGGCCCAGGCCTTGGAGAAGGATGGAACAGTACCTGGATCTCTACCTCGATTACGTCACGGTGGAGCGCGGTCTCGCCGCCAACACCCGCGCCTCCTATAGCGGCGATCTGCGGAAGTTCCACGCCTTCCTCACGGAACGGGGTCTCAGCTCCTGGGGCGAGGTCGGCCCCGCCGAGGTGATGGGCTACCTCACCCGAGTCCAGGCGCAGGGGCTCGGGGCGAGGAGCAGGGCGCGGCTGCTCTCCACCCTGCGCGGTTTTTTCAAGTTCCTCGTGAGAGATCATCACCTTAAGGGAAACCCTGTCGCCCATCTCACCTCGCCGCGCCTGCGGCGGCACCTCCCTGATGTGCTCAGCGTCGGCGAGGTGGAGCGGCTCCTGGCCCAGCCCGACGGTTCCACAACCCAGGGACAGCGCGACGCCGCCATGCTGGAGCTTCTCTACGCCACCGGACTCAGGGTCTCCGAGCTGGTGAGCATCACCCTCGGGCGGGTCAACCTCGAGGTGGGCTTCCTCATCGCCCTGGGGAAGGGCTCCAAAGAGCGTATCGTGCCCATGGGAGAGGTGGCTACCGTTATCCTCCGCGACTACATGCTGGGGGCCAGGAGTCGGTTTCTCCGGGGGCGGTTGCACGACGCTCTCTTTGTTACCAGCCGCGGGCGGGCCATGACCAGGCAAGCCTTCTGGAAGCTGGTGAAGCGCTACACGCTCAAGGCGGGTATTCACAAACGGATCACGCCCCACACCTTGCGCCACTCCTTCGCTACCCATCTTCTCGATCGGGGAGCGGATCTGCGCTCGGTGCAGTTGATGTTGGGACACGCGGACATCAGTACCACCCAGATCTACACTCATGTGGCGCGGGAGCGGCTGAAACGGATCCACCACATGTACCACCCGAGAGGGTGACCCCGGAGACGGCGACGCCGTTATGTTTGAGTTGATTTGAGGTGTGCCCCTTTGGAGATCATCACCACCCACATCAATGCCGATTTTGACGCCATGGCGTCCATGATCGCCGCCAAGAAGCTCTACCCGGAGGCGATCATGGTGTTCCCGGGGGCGCAGGAGCACAACCTCAGGGAATTCTTCATCGAGTCGACCTTCTACTTCTATGATTTTGCCAAGATCAAGGATGTGGACTTCGATCGGGTGACGCGCCTCGTCCTGGTGGACACCCGGCAGGCAGGGAGGATCGGGCGCTTCAAGGAGCTCGTCGACCGGGGCGAGGTGGATATCCACATCTACGACCACCATCCGAGCTCGGCGGATGATGTGAAGGGATCCATAGAGGTGGTGAAGCCCGTGGGCGCAACGGTCACCATCCTCACCTGGATCATCAGGGACCGGCACATCGCCCTCAGCCCGGACGAGGCGACCATACTCGCCGTCGGGATCTACGAGGATACGGGCTCTTTCACCTTCTCCTCCACCACCCCGGAGGACTACGAGGCGGCGCGGTTTCTCCTCGAGCGCGGCGCGAACCTGAACACCGTGGCGGATATGCTCACCCGGGAGCTCACGGCGGAGCAAATCTCGCTCCTGAACGACCTTATCCACTCGGCGAGGACTCATACGATCAACGGCATCCCGGTCTGCATAGCCCGCGCCTCGGTGGACAAGTACATCGGCGACTTCGCGGTGCTCGCCCACAAGCTGATGGATATGGAGAACCTGAATGTCCTGTTCGCCTTGGCCAGGATGGAGGACCGCATCTACCTGGTGGCGCGGAGCCGGTTGCCGGAGGTGAATGCCGGTGAGATCGCCGCCGCCTTCGGCGGAGGGGGCCACCCGAGTGCCGCTTCGGCGGCGATCAAGGACCTAACCTTGAGTCAGGTGGAGGACCAGCTCTTCCGCTTGCTTCACAACATGGTGAGCCCCACCCATCATGCCCGCGAGATCATGTCCTCGCCGGTCATCACCGTGGCCCCCGACCTCAGCCTTCAGGAGGCCGCCGATCTGCTCACCCGGTACAATATCAACGCTGCGCCGGTGGTCGAGAAGGGGAAACTGGTGGGGATCCTGTCAAGGCAGGTGATTGACAAGGGCGTCTACCACGGGCTCGAGCAGGCGCAAGTTCGGGACTTCATGAGCACCGAGTGCAGTACGGTGAGTCCCGGCGCCACGCTGGTGGAGATCCAGGAGCACCTGGTCGATCGGCAGCAGCGCCTGGTCCCGGTCATGGATGGGGACGACGTGGTGGGAGTGGTAACCCGCAAGGACCTCCTCAACATCATGCTCAAGGACGCGACCCGCACCCCCGCGGAACTCTATGACTCGGCCCACGAGAGCGACAGCAAGCGGCGGAAGAACGTGGCCAACGTCATGGCCGAGCAGTTGCCCCGCCACATCTGTACCCTCCTCCAGGATCTCGGGAAGGTAGCGGAGGGCGCCGGCTACAAGGCTTTCGCCGTGGGCGGCTTTATTCGCGATCTCCTCTTGCGGCGGCCGAACCTTGATATCGATATTGTCGTCGAGGGGGACGGGATCGAGTTCGCCAAGGACTTCGCCGCCCGGCGCAGCCTCCGGATCAGGGCTCACAAGAAGTTCGGCACCGCGGTGCTCGTCTTTCCCGACGGCTTCAAGATCGACGTGGCCACCGCCCGGCTGGAGTACTACCGTTACCCGGCGGCCCTGCCCACGGTTGAGCTGAGCTCGCTCAAGCTCGACCTCTATCGCCGCGATTTCACCATCAACACCCTTGCCGTGGAGCTCAATCCCGGCCGGTTCGGCCTTCTCATCGACTTTTTCGGCGGGCAGCGGGACCTCAAGGAGCGGGCCATCCGCGTCCTTCACAACTTCAGCTTTGTCGAGGACCCGACCCGGGTATTTCGCGCCATCCGCTTCGAGCAGAGGTTCGGCTTCCGTATGGGCAAGCACACCGCCAAGCTCATCGAGAACACGGTGCGCATGAAGCTCCCGGTGAAGCTCAGCGGCCGCCGCCTCGCCAACGAGTTGAAGTTGATCTTGAGCGAAGAGGATCCGAGTCCGGCGCTCCGCCGACTCGACGAGTTCGGGCTCCTGCGGTTCGTCCACCCGCAGATCGCTTACGGCCCCGGGATGGATCGGTTGCTGGAGGAGATCAAGGCGGTGCTCGCGTGGCACAGCCTGAGCTTCCTTGGAAACGGCTCGAGCCATTGGCTGGTCTACCTGCTCGCCCTCGTGGATCCGCTGGATGTGATCGGCCTCCAGGAGCTCTGCCGCCGGCTGGAGTTCAATCCGCGCGTCACCGCCTGGATGCTGGAGGGGAGGGCCAAGGCCATGAACGCCGGCCAGCGGCTCTACCGGGAACCGAATCCGAGGCCGAGCGAAATTTACCATCTCCTGGAGGAACTCGACGTGGAGTGGCTCCTGTTCATGATGGCCAAGACCCAGCAGGAGGGAACGCGACGGGCTATCAGCTTCTTCTTCCGAAAGCTCAAAGAGGTGCGGCCGTCCTTGCGCGGCAAGGACCTGGCGGAGATGGGCGTTCCACCTGGACCGGTGTA
>JAGFXI010000258.1 GCA_017861095.1 Deltaproteobacteria bacterium
GCGCCACCGGGGTTGGTAGACTCCCCTTTATTCACGATCTGCTTGCTGGAGAGGTATCCCCCAACCGGGTATGGCCGGTATGTTCGCCTGTGAACGCTAAGATAGCAATGGAACAGAGGGAAGAGCAACTGGTATCTCCGGGGTGCCCCAGCAAGTTGCTGAAGAAACCGTGCCATATTCACGGAGGGTGAGAACGCGGCAGACCGGGCGATCTCTGAGGTAAGGTGCATCTGGAGCCTCCTCTTACCTCTCTGGCCTGTCGGAAGACCTGCCGAACCGTCCACCGCGGCTCTGCAGGCGGGCCGGACCACCACAGTCTTATTCACGGTGCGACCACGCCGTGGCGTGGCCTTGCTGACGAGATTACCCGGTCTCGCGATATCTTTAGCGCTGAGGCAGATTTTTTCACTATCCTGCTAGGCTGAGGAGACGGTGATGATTACCTGGTTCTACCAAGCGCTGGCGAATCTCGGGTACACCCATCCCCTCCACCCGCCGCTGACCCATCTCCCTACGGGCCTCGTTCTCGGGGCGTTCATCTTCGCCGTCGCGGCTAGAGCAATGCGGCGGCCGAACCTGGCCCTCACCGGCCGCCACTGTATCGCCCTCGCTCTCATCTCAGTCTTTCCCACCATGCTCCTCGGCCTTCTCGACTGGCAGCACTTTTACGCCGGCGCCTGGGTCTTCCCTATCAGAATGAAGCTGGGGCTGGTTTTCTCGCTCATCATTTTGCTTTTTGCCGCGGATGTCCAGGGTCGGATGGTGCAACGAAAGTCCAAAGGTTTCCCCACGATTTACATCTTGTGCGTGTTGAACGTGATCGCCCTCGGGTATTTCGGCGGGGAGCTGGTCTTCGGGACGAGAAGCCCGGGGGGGTCGGGACGGCTTAAGGATAGGCCGGTTAGCGCCGAGCAGTTCACGAAGAACTGTAGCTCCTGCCACCCGAACGGCGGTAACGTAATCAAACCGAATCTGCCTCTTCGCGGCGCCCCGCAGGTGACCGATTTCTCCACCTTTCTGGCCTATGTCCGAAGCCCGAAGGCCCGTGACGGCTCCGAGACGGTCATGCCCCCCTTCCCGGCCGACAGACTCACGGAAGAGCAGGCGAAGGAGATCTTCGACTACGTGGTCGCGGCGTTCGGCGGGCGGTAGAGCTACCCTCCGTCGCCAGCCGGGTTTGTGTGGGAGCGGCTTCCAGCCGCGATTGAATGGCGCAAGTCCGGGTGATCAGGTGCCATCTTGACCACACGGATTGACAAAATACCATTTCATTAGCATGTTCTCCCATGCCACCCCCAAGGCGATCATCTGGATCTCAGAGAACTAGGCCATGAGACGAATGATGGTTTTTATTCTCCTAGTACTTGTCGCCGCCCCGGTTCGGGCCGGTGATGAGAAAATTCTGCTCCGCGAGGATTTCCGTGATCTGGAGAACTGGCGGCCTCTCTACTTCCCCAAGATCCCGAAGCATTCGGTCTACACCGTAGAGACTCAGGGCGACCGGCATTGCCTGAGAGCGGCGAGCAGCGGCTCGGCTTCCGGGTTGGTGTACAAGAAGGAGTTCAACGTCTACGACTATCCGCGCATCCGGTGGCGCTGGAAGGTGGATAATCTTTACAGGAACTGGGATGGGAGGACTAAGCAGGGAGACGATTACCCGATCCGGGTCTATATACTCTTTAAGTACGATCCGGAACGGGCGGGCTTGGTGGACAAAATCAGGTATAACGCCGCCAAGCTCATCTACGGGGAGTACCCACCCCACAGTACCTTGAATTACGTCTGGGCCAGCAAGCCCTACCCGGAGAGAATTTTCACGAACCCGTATGTCGACCAGGCCAAGATGGTGCTCCTCGAGCAGGGGGACACGAAGGTCGGGACGTGGGTCTCGGAGGAGGTGAACGTGATCGAGGATTACGAGCGAGCCTTCGGCACCAAGCCTCCTCCCACGGCCAGCCTCGCCATCATGAACGACTCGGACAATACGGGCGAGAGCGCGGTCTCGTACGTCGAGTTCATTGAGGTGTATCGATAGGGAAATTCGAGATTCAAACAGCGAAACCATAGCGGCATGCAGGAAAGGGATTCATCGATGGCGGACGCTGCCCCGCAACCGGCGAGGAAGGGACTGGTCAAGGCCGGCGTACTTCTCGCCTTCATCGCCGGGGCGGTGTACCTCGTGCGATACAGCCCGGTGAAGGGCTACTTCACTCCCGACGCGCTCAAGGGATTCGTAGAAGGGACGGGTCTTTGGGCGCCTCTCGTCTTCGTGTTCCTCTACGCCGCCGGGGTCTGCCTCTTTCTCCCCGGCACCCTCCTCACCGCCCTCGGTGCGGCGATCTTCGGTGCCTACTGGGGGTTCGTCTACGTCTGGATCGGGGCCATGATTGGGGCGGGCGCCGCCTTCTGGATCGGGAGGACCCTTGGCCGGGAGTTCGCCGCCTCTCTCATCGGCAACCGCCTTCGCAAGTACGACGACGCCATCGAGCGGAACGGATTTGCGACCGTCCTCTACCTCCGCCTCATCTACTTCCCCTTCACCCCGATGAACTTCGGCATGGGGCTGACGAAGGTGCGCTTCTGGGACTACGTGGCCGGAACCGGCCTCGGGATCCTCGTGGGGACCTTCATCTTTACCTTTTTTGTCGGCACGGTGAGAGATGTCTGGCTGAGCGGCGCCTGGGGCGAGCTTCTCTCCTTCAAGGTCTTTCTTGCCGTGGGTCTCTTTCTCTTTTCCCTGTTCATCCCCAGGCTCGTCAAACGATTCAGAAAGGACTGATCCCATGAGCGCCCTTCTCCCCGACGACGAGTACGACAGGGTGCTGGTGGAAAACGTCCATCCCCGGCAGTGGCAGAACCCGGAGCCGGCGCCCCGCTACAATCTGGTCGTCCTCGGCGCCGGGACCGCCGGGCTGGTGACGGCGGCGGGAGCGGCGGGCCTCGGCGCCAAAGTCGCCCTGGTTGAGCGGCACCTCATGGGGGGAGACTGCCTGAATTACGGCTGTGTCCCTTCCAAGTGCATGATCCGCTCCTCCCGGGTCCTTGCGGAGGTGCGTGACGCCCACCCTCTCGGGATCCGCATCCCTCCAGGCGCTGCAGCCGATTTCCCGGCGGTGATGGAGCGCATGCGGCGGCTGCGGGCGCGGATTAGCCATCACGATTCAGCCCGCCGCTTTCGCGAGCTGGGTGTGGATGTGTTTCTGGGAGAGGGTCGCTTTGCCGGTCCGGACAGGGTGGAGGTCGCGGGAAAGACCTTGCGCTTCCGGAGGGCGGTGATCGCCACCGGGGCGAGGCCTGTGGATCCCCCGGTAGAGGGACTCGCCGAGGCGGGCTTCCTCACCAATGAGACGGTCTTCTCCCTGACCGCGCTCCCCCGGCGTCTCCTTGTGCTCGGCGGCGGTCCGATCGGCTGTGAGCTGGCTCAGGCCTTTCGACGGCTGGGGTCCGAGGTCATCATCGCCGGCCGGACACCCCAGTTCCTTCCCCGGGAGGATCAGGATACGGCGGCGATTCTTGCGAGGGCCTTCCAGCGAGACGGGATCGACATTCGGCTCCGTACCACCATCAGCAGGGTCGTGGTTATGGCTGAGGGCAAGGAGGTTCACCTGGTGACCGATGGCCGGGAAGACGTGGTCATGGTGGACGAGATCCTTGCCGGGGCCGGCCGGGCCCCGAACGTGGAGGGGCTGAACCTGGAGCAGGCGGGAGTAAAGTATGACCTCCGGTCCGGGGTGAAGGTGAACGACTTCCTTCAGACTACCAACCCCTCCGTCTACGCCGCCGGAGACGTGTGCCTAGCTCACAAGTTCACCCACACCGCCGACGCCACGGCGCGAATCGTCATCCAGAACGCCCTCTTCAGGGGACGGAAGAAATTGAGTGCCCTCAACATCCCCTGGTGCACCTACACCGACCCGGAGATCGCCCATGTCGGGTTCGGCTGGGGCGAGGCCCAGGCGCGGGGCATTCCGGTGGACACCTTCACCCGACACCTCCGTGAGGTTGACCGCGCCATCGCCGACGGCGAAGAGGATGGCTTCGTGAGGGTTCAGGTGCGGAAGGGGACGGACCGGATCGTCGGGGCTACGATTGTCGCCCGCCATGCCGGAGAGATGATCGGCGAGATCACCCTGGCCATGGTGGGAAACCTCGGGAAACCTCGGGCTCAAGACCCTCGCCACCGTCATCCATCCCTATCCCACGCAGGCCGAGGCGATCAAGCAGGTGGCCGACGCTTACAACCGGACCCGGTTGACACCTTTTATCAAAGGAATCTTCCGCCTCTGGCTGAAATGGACACGGTAAGCACTGTTACTTTGGGGAGCCCATCCCGGCTCCTCGGGAACCGCGAAATGGAGGATCATCCTATGCAGCGTGAAGAGGATCGCTTGGACGAGCTCTGCATCAACACCATTCGTACCTTGGCTATGGACGCGGTTCAGCAGGCCAACTCCGGTCATCCGGGCACACCCATGGCCCTGGCGCCCGTTGCCTACGTGCTCTGGAGCAGATACCTCCGCCACAACCCGGTTAATCCTCACTGGTTCAACCGCGACCGGTTCGTCCTCTCCTGCGGGCATGCCTCGATGCTCCTCTACGCGATGCTTCACCTCACCGGCTACGATCTCTCCCTCGCGGAGGTCAAGAATTTCAGGCAGTGGGGAAGCAAGACGCCGGGGCATCCGGAGTACGGGCTTACCCCCGGCGTGGAGACCACAACCGGGCCCTTGGGGCAGGGGATCATGAACGCAGTGGGGATGGCCATGGCCGAGGCCCACCTGGCGGCGGTGTTCAACCGGGACGGCCACAGGATCGTCGACCACCATACCTATGCCTTCTGCAGCGACGGGGACTTCATGGAGGGAGCCTCCCACGAGGCGGCCTCCCTCGCCGGCCACCTTGGGCTCGGGAAGCTCATCGGTGTGTACGACGACAACCGGATCACCATCGAGGGGAGCACCGCCCTTGCCTACTCCGATGATGTGGCCGGGCGCTTCGAGGCCTATCACTGGCACGTCCAGAATCTGGGGGATCGGGCCAACGATCTTGGGGCGCTGAGCGAGGCATTTGCCAAGGCCCAGGCGGAAAGGGATCGGCCCTCCCTCATCATCGTGCGATCCCACATAGGCTACGGCGCCCCGAACCGGCAGGATAGCGAGAAGGCCCACGGCGAGCCCCTCGGGGAGAAAGAGGTGCTGCTCACCAAGAAGTTCTACGGCTGGCCTGAGGAGGAGCGATTCCTCGTGCCCGGGGAGGTACTGCGCCAGATGAGCCGGGCTCGAGAACAGGGGGCAAAACTCGAGGCGGAGTGGAACGAGCGCTTTGCCGCTTACCGCCGGGCCTACCCGGAGCTGGCGGAACAGTTCACCGCTGCCCTGAAGGGCCAGCTACCTTCTGACTGGGATCGAGACATCCCCACCTTCCGGCCCGGAGATGGCCCTATCGCCACCCGGCTTGCCTCGGGTAAGGTACTCCAGGTCTTCGCCCCCCGGGTGCCCTCGCTCATGGGCGGGAGCGCCGACCTCGCCCCCTCGACCAAGACCTTGCTCAGCGGCACCGGGTACTTCGCCAAGGGTCGGTACGACGGGCGCAACATCGCCTGGGGGGTCCGTGAGCACGCCATGGCGGCCTGTTGCTCCGGGATGGCCCTCCATGGCGGCGTGCGGCCCTATGGGGCAACCTTTCTCATCTTCACTGACTACGCGCGGCCCGGCATCCGTCTCGCCGCCCTCATGGAGCTTCCCGTCATCTACGTCATGACCCACGATTCCATCGGCGTGGGTGAGGACGGCCCCACCCACCAGCCGGTGGAGCATCTCGCCGCACTCAGGGCGATCCCCAACTTCTGCGTCATCCGGCCTGCCGACGCCAACGAGGTCGCCCATGCCTGGCGTGTGGCTATGACTCGGGGCCACGGCCCTACCATCCTGGTCCTCACCCGGCAGGACCTGCCCGTCTTCGACCGGGAGAAGCTCGGCGGTGCCGAGGGGGTGCACAGGGGAGCCTACATCCTGGCACGAGAAAAGCGCGCTCTTCCTGATGTGATTCTCATCGCCTCGGGCTCCGAGGTCCAGCTCATCATGGCCGCTCGGGAGGAGCTGGCGAAGGAGGGGATCGACGCCCGGGTGGTGAGCATGCCGAGCTGGGAGCTCTTCCGCGGGCAACCCCAGGAGTATCGGGATCAGGTCCTCCTGCCTCAGGTGAAGGCCCGTCTCGCGGTTGAAGCGGCGGTACCCATGGGCTGGCACGAATGGGTGGGTGACGACGGGGGTATCATCGGCATCACCAGGTTCGGCGCCAGCGCTCCCGCCAGAGAGAACTTCAAGCGCTTCGGGTTTACGGCAGATCACGTAGCGGCGCGAGCCAGGGCGCTGGTGCGCCGGTAGAAACGTCTATTGACCACGGTCAATGATCCGTGGGGCAACCAATGGAAATCGCTGTTCGACGGAGATATTCTTCTTGTCGAAGTCTCGGGGAGATCGGCAAGGTCTCCCGGAGCAGACCGAAGGTTTCTCTAACTGACTACGGACCCCTGACAGCCAAGTGCCTGCCGGCGTCAGTTGTCCGTGGTGGAAGGGTACTGTGATGAACCCGCTTCTGAAACTGATCACATGCGGGCAGAGCTACTGGCTCGATAACCTGACACGGGCGATGATCACGAGCGGTGATCTCGAGCGCCGGGTGAGAGACGAAGGCCTCCGTGGTGTCACCTCCAATCCGGCGATCTTCCACAAGGCCATCGCC
>JAGFXI010000259.1 GCA_017861095.1 Deltaproteobacteria bacterium
GCCATGGCTTCGGCAAAGTTCGCGAAGAGCACGGTAAACCAGAGCCAGAGAGTTATCTGCACGTAAAATCCCATGGACTCGCCTCGAGACGGGGCGAGGCACAGCTCGACGGTTGTCACCATGGCGCCCACCAGGGCGACAAACATGACCGGATTGCGCACCATGTGGCGCGGGTTGAGTTTGATACAGGCGTCCCGGATCGCCGGAATCACAATCGTCTTATCAAGAAGGGAATGGGCTTTCCTGCTCATCGTCTATCTCCTCAAAAGAGCTTGGCGGAGTTGATCATGAGGAAATGCTCCACAATCGGGCTCAGGCTGAGCACCGGAAGGAACGTAAGCGCCCCGACAAGAAGCACAGTACCGACAACAAGGAGCGTGAAGGTGACGCCTGAGACCGGAAAGCTTCCGGCGCTTTCGGCAACGGCCTTCTTCCCGGCCAGGTTCCCGGCCAGAGCCAGAGCGGGGATGATCACGAAGAAGCGTCCGGCGAGCATGGCGAGTGCAAGGGTTATATTGTACCAGGGGGTATTGGCCGAAAGACCCGCAAAGGCGCTACCATTGTTGTTGATAGTCGACGTGTAGGCGTAGAGGATCTCGCTCAGGCCGTGCGGGCCTTTATTGTTCAACCCCGCGAGGCCCCACTCACTCGTCGCCGCCCAGGCGGTAAATCCGAGCAGAACGCCGGCGGGTATTAGAATGGCGAGAGCGGAGACCTTCACGTCGTAGGCCTCGATTTTCTTGCCAAGATACTCCGGGGTGCGGCCGATCATGAGCCCCGCAAGGAAGATCGCGAGGACAACGAAGATCAACATGCCGTATAAGCCCGCGCCGACACCTCCGAACACGACCTCCCCGAGGTGCATGTTAAAGAGGGGCACAAGCCCTCCGAGAGGCGTGAAGGAATCGTGCATCCCATTCACCGCGCCACAGGAGGCATCCGTTGTGACCGTAGCAAAGAGGGCGGAACTGAAGATGCCGAAGCGAACATCCTTTCCCTCCATGTTCCCAAACGACTGGTCCACGCCAAGGGCCGCCATGCGTGGGTTGCCCTGGGATTCCGCCCACCAGCAGACAAGGACGCCTGCAAGAAAGAGGATGAACATGGCCGACCAGACGGACCATCCGTGTTTCTGATTCCGCACCATCCGGCCGAGATAGTAGGTCAAGGCGCTCGGTATGGCGAAAATCGAGAGGATCTGGATGAAATTCGAGAGCGGCGTCGGATTTTCGTAGGGATGAGCGGCGTTGGCGTTCATGAACCCGCCGCCGTTTGTGCCGAGCATCTTTATTGCCACTTGGGAAGCCACAGGGCCTTGCGCTATGGTTTGCGTCTCGACCTTCCGATCCTCCATCACGGTGTTGCCCTGGGCATCCTTGATCTCCTCGCCATTGGCATCTTTTTGTGCGACCTGAGTGGTGTATGGTTCAATCACTTGGGCTGTGTCGTAGGGCTTGAAGTTTTGAATCATGCCCTGCGAAACCAGAAAGAGCGCGTAGACGACGCAGATCGGCAGCAAGAGGTAGAGAGAGACCCGGGTTAGGTCTACCCAGAAGTTGCCGACACTCGCTCTTTTCTCTCTCGCGATACCTCGAACCAGGGCTGCCGCCACGGCGATTCCCGTAGCCGCCGAGGCGAAGTTATGAAACGCAAGCCCCACCATCTGGGAAAAATAGGAAAGGGTGCTTTCTCCTCCGTAGTTTTGCCAGTTGGTGTTGGTGGTAAAGCTTGCGGCGGTATTGAACGCAAGGTCGGAAGAGACAGCGCCAAATCGCTGCGGGTTCAACGGCAGCAGGTGCTGCAATCTGAGGATTGCGTAGGTGAAGAGCAAACCTGCTGCGCTAAACACAAGAAGAGACACGGCATAGCCTTTCCAGTCCTGCTCTTTGCTGGTGTCAATCCCCAGTATTCGATAGATCAACCTCTCAACCGGGCTCAGTACAGGGTCTAGGAAGGTCTTACCCCCTGAGTCGAGTACACGCCCGAGATGGAGGCCGAGGGGTTTGGTCAGGGCCACAAGAGCAACGACGAAGGCAGCCAACTGAAACCAGCCCATGATATTCATGCAAAATGCTCCTTAGCTTAGAACTTATCCGGGCGGACAAGCGCCACAAAAAGATAAATGATCAACCCGACCGCAACAACTCCTACCATCCAGTTTTCAATCATTTCCGCTCCTCCGCTAGAAATGCGATATAGACGAGACAGAGAAAGAAAAACAAGAGCGTGATTCCAATAAAGAGAACATCCATTCCATGTTCCTCCTCGACTCTCGGGCTGTCCTACGCGCTCTGCGCCACAGGCTCTGCCGCCTTCAGAGTAAATGTGAATCTGGTCCCTTTTCCCGGTTCGCTTGAGACGCCAACCTTTCCACCATGACCCTCGATGATCTCTCTAACAATGGAGAGTCCCAGTCCCGAGCCCCTTTCCTGTCCATGACCCGGTACGTGAAAGAACTTCTCAAAAACGTGCGGGAGATACTCCTGGGGTATCCCTGAGCCGGTGTCTTCGACCGAAAAGTGCACGAGAGCGCCTTCAGCCTGTGCGGATACGGTGACCTGTCCTCCGGGAGGCGTATTCTTGAGTGCATTGTTCAGAAGATTCGCAAAGACGCTCTCAAGACGGAACGTGTCCGCAAATACCAATGGGATATCCCCGGGTACATTGATGGTAAGCGCAATCCCTTTGGCAAGATAAGATGCCCGCATCTTTTCTACCGCATCTAGGATCACTTGTTCGGTATTTACCGGGATGAGCTCCAGTTCGGAGCGGCCCGCCTCCATCCGGCTGATATCGAGCAGATTTTCGATGATGCGGTAGAGCCGGTCGCTATCCTCTCGTGCTGCGGCGAGCATCTCCATCTGCTTGGGGTTGAGTGGTCCGAGCTTTTCGCTCAGGAGCACATGGGTCGCGAGCCGCATGGACGTGAGTGGAGTCTTCAGCTCATGCGAGACTGTGGAGATGAGTCCGCTCTTGCTTCCATCCGTCTTTCTTATGCTCGTCACATCCCTGAGCACGAGGGTAATGCCAATCAGATGCCGTTCTTCATCGAAGATGGGTATGGCCTCGGGAAGAAAAAAACGCTCGTCTCCGTCGCGAAAGATCTGGATGGCCCGGTCATAGCCTTTTTCACGAATGGGGCGCAGTTCATGGCGCACCCGGGCGAAAAGTTCTCTGATGCTTTCATGGCCGGCCGAATCTAGGGCAGACTCCGGCTTCAGACCGAACAGGAGCTGCGCCGCATCGTTTGCAAGCTCGATCTCCCCGCTCGGGCTGCAGATTGCAATGGCATCAGACAGAGTATCGAACGCCAACTGGGTTGCCCGTTGGGTTCGAAGAAGCCGTGCCCGCCCAGTACGCCTGAACTCGCGAAGACTCGATGCCATCTCGTTGAATGCGGCGGCTAACTGTCCTATCTCATCCCGCGAGTGGACCTTAACAACCAGGTCGAGATTTCCTTGCTGAATCTCCCGTACCGACCGGGTGAGACTGGCGATGGGCCTCGCAATCGAGGGCCCGATTACCATGATGAGAATTATTGCGAGAACCACCCCGGAGCACACCAGGGCGATCATCGTGCGATTCGTTTCCACAGCCTGCTGCCGCGCCTGGCCATCGACGGAAACCATATTGTTCAGATTGATATCGATGATTCGTTGGGCAACATCACGAACCTCCTGAGAACGGGGCAGGAGCTTGCTTCGATAGAAGTCTTGGCGAGCTTTGCCGGACCCAGGCAAGCCGGACAGTTTCTCGAATTCGCTTCGATAACTCCCCCAAAGTTCTGTCAACCGATTAGTCAGCTCCTGTTCACCGGGAAGTGTTACGTTTCCTTGCTGAAACTTCAGGTTCTTTTCCGATTCCAGTATGGAAGATTCGCCTTCGCGGAGTGGGTCTGCAATGCCTTCCCAGAGGGACGTTTGAGCAATTCCATCGAGGTGTTCAATGGCCGCTTTGATCTTGAGACATGCGGCGACGCTGTCATAATTCTCGCGAAAGATTCGCTCCATTGCCTTACTGGATTGCGTGACCGTCCGCACACTTATCAAACCAACGGTGAGCAGGATCAACACCGGTCCACAGAAGGCAATGATCAATTTGGTCTTGAGGCTCATCGGCATCCTCCTTGATTGAAGGATGTACTGGTGGTCAAGAGGGAGACCGAGGATTTCAAAATGAAAGAAGGGTCACCTTGGAACATTCCAAAATGAAATGGCTAGCCCGCATTATGCACGAGACGCCGTCGCGAGATCGTGGAGATGATCGTGCCACCGGGCAACCACAGGGGCTCGGACCTGAGGCGTACTTGTCAGTACGTCGCAAGGTTCGAGACCCGAGGACGCCCGGAAGGACGGCCATATC
>JAGFXI010000260.1 GCA_017861095.1 Deltaproteobacteria bacterium
AAATGTGCGGAGATCGGGATCCTGGGAATTCCCATTAGCGAAAAATATGGAGGGCTTGGGGGGGATGTGCTCATGCAGACCCTGGCCATCGAGGAGATGAGCCGCATCTGCCCGGCTCTGGCCATGACCTTTGGAGCCCACTCCGATCTCTGCGCCAACAATATCTATAAGAATGCTAGCGACGCGCTGAAGGAAAAATATCTGCCCCCGCTGATACGAGGGGAAAAGATCGGCGCCCTGGGCCTTACGGAGCCCAACGCCGGCTCTGATGCCATGAGCCTGCGTACCCGGGCGGAAAAAAAGGGGGACAAGTACATCCTGAACGGCACCAAGATGTTTATCACCAACGGCCCCGTTGCGGACACCCTGCTCATCTATGCCAAAACGGCTCCTGAGAGAGGAGCGAAGGGGATCAGTGCCTTTATTGTGGAGAAGGAGTTTCCCGGCTTCTCTGTCTCTCGAAAGCTGAAGAAATGCGGTATGCGGGGCTCTCCCACCGCGGAACTCGTCTTCGAAAATTGTGAGGTACCGGCAGAAAACCTCGTGGGTCAGGAGAACATGGGCGTAGCCGTCATGACCAGCGGGCTCGATGTCGAACGTATCGTGCTTGCCGGAGGCTCTTTAGGGATGGCCCAGCAGGCCCTGGATTATTCCGTGCGCTACGCGGTTGAGCGGGAACAGTTCGGGCAGCCCATCGCCAACTTCCAGATGATTCAGCAAAAGCTTGCCGATATGTACTGCCAGACCGAAGCCGCCCGGCTTCTGGTCTACCGTGCCGCGGATCTCGCCCAGAGGTCGACCAGGGGAGGCAAGGGCACCGAGCTCACCAAGCAGGCTGCAGCCGCCATCCTGTTTGCTGCCGAGACCGCTACCTGGGTGTGCGATCAGGCGATCCAAATCCACGGCGGCTACGGCTACTGCCTCGAGTTTCCCGTGCAGAAGCTGTGGCGGGATGCCAAGCTCTATGAAATCGGTGCAGGGACGAGCGAGATCCGGCGCCTGATCATTGCCCGGGAGCTTACTCGTGAAGAGTTTGCCAGGAAAGCCAGCCGCTAGGCATGATCGGAGAAGACCGAGAGTTTGCGTGAACGCAAGCTAAGGTAGAGGACAATTTGCCACCACAAGGAGGACTCACCCATGACAACGCCCGTTCAGCAAAAGATTCGAGACAAAAGAAGGACGCCACAACAGATCGCGGAGATGGTGAAATCGGGGGACTGGATCAACAACGGCAGCGTCGGCGGGGACTCAACGGTTTGCACCGAAGCCGTCGCCAAGAGATTGGGGCCGGGACCCGGTGACCTGAAGAACATCGAATTTTGGCTGTATGCCGGTTTTTATCCCCATCCTGAATTGCAGCAAATCGATCCACTTCAGCAATATCACTGCGTTCATGAATTCTTCTTCTTCCCATGGAACCGCAAGGCCAGGGATACCAATAATGTGACTGACTGGGCCCATTGGGGATGGTCTTACGGCATGTGGGCGCACCACTACCGGTTTATCAACGCCGCCCGCGAGAAACGGGGCATTGACTGGTGGTTCAACGCGGCAACGGCTCCGGACGAACACGGCTTCTTCAACATGTCCTACGGCACCAACAACACCAACATTTACAAACAAACTGCCAAGAAGATTGTCTTTGAGGTTCGATCTGATTACCCATGGGCTGAGGGAGGGCGTTTCAATACGATTCATATCGATGATATCGATTACTGGGTGGAGGTCGACTGCGAAAAGTACAGGTGGCCTCAGATCAACGAAAAGGGGATGAAGCCAAGGCCGGAAGAACAGGCCATCGCCAAGCACATCATGAGCATCATGAGGGACCGGGATATCGTTCAGCTTGGCATTGGAGCACTCCCCTCCGCCTGCGTCAGCGCCATGGCGGACGCCGGATTCAAAGACCTCGGAATCCACACAGAGATGCTCAACTATGGTCTCATTACCTTGATCGAATCCGGTCAGGTGACCAACGCCTACAAGACGCTCGATCGGGGTAAGAGCGTATGGACCTTTGCCTTTCCTGTAGATGTCAAGTGGTACTATGACACGGTTCACCGGAACCAGCACCTGGCGGCATATGACATCGGTTATACGAACAACTTCCAGACCCTGAGCAGGATTGACAACATGATCGCCATCGACAACTGTGTCTCCGTGGACCTCCTGGGACAGCAGTGCGCAGGCTTTTATGAGAAGCGGCCCATTTCCAGCACCGGCGGGTATTTCCAGTTCGTGAGCTTCTGTGCCATGTCAAAAGGCGGCAGGGGGGTAGCATCTATGACCTCCAGGAGCAAGCATGGAACTTCGAGGATCGTTCCTTTCCTCCCCGAGGGGTCAACTGTGGATGTCCCGGCCCAGCTGTCAAACTACATCTGTACCGAGTATGGCATTGTGAATCTCAGGGGACTGAGCGGTTACGAACGGGCGAGTGCCTTGATTTCCATCGCCCATCCCGCCGACCGGGAGTGGCTGGAGAGCGAAGCACGCAAGCACGGCCTGTTGGCGCCGAAATTCCCCGTCAGCATGCTTCCCGGAGAGGGCGGAGACAGAAGATATCCTGACTATGGGGACAGAAGAAGTTATAAGATTCCGCTCAATAGCGAAGTGTGGGGATGCGATTGGGATCCTTATCAGTCAGGAAAGTAGCCCTATACCATGTTTGCTCCCGGCAAGGAGTAAGACGGGCTCATCCAAAGCTTGATCTGAGGGGCAGTCGGGGCGAGAAGTATGACGACGGTAGTCCGGGAGGGGAGGAGTCGCGAGGCTCCCCCCTCCCGATTCCTATCTCTTATGGCGCCGGCAAGGCCCTCTCGCAGAGTTCACTAATGAAAAGCGCGTCCATTCCTCCCTCCCGGCAGAGCTTGCGAAGATTCAGGTAGCACATGGGACAGAGAAACACCATGGCATCGGCTTTGAACTCCTTGGCATCGGTAATGTTCCAGCCCTTGACCTTCGCCGCCCGTTCCTTGTCTCTCGCCATCAGGGGTGCTCCGCAGCACAATCCGTTTAGCCTGTCGTAACGGCGCGGGACCCTTTCCGCGCCAAGGAGCTCGAACAGACGGTCGAGATAGACATCTTTTTCCGGTGTATAGCGCGAGGCGCAAGGAGCCTGATAGGCAACCTTCATAGGTACCTTGCGGAGGTGTTCCTTCTGGGAGGAAAGAACACCGCATAGATATTCGAAGAGGTGAACGGGCCGGAAAGGCACCTTGATCCCGTACTCCTCGGCCATCGTCGTCAGCAGGGCGTAGCAGTCATCATGGAAACAGACAATTTCATCAACACCCAGAGCGGCCAGCTTTTCGACAAACCTTTTCGCCTCTGCCTTGACAAGGCTCGGCTTGCCAAGATGGACATAGCCGACAGTACAGAAATAGTCGGCTCCTTCCACCGTTGTCACCCCTTGGAACAAGGGGCTCTTCAACTGCTCCCTCACCATGTCGCCGACGATGCACAGGTTCATGACCGGTTTTCCCGGGTCGCCATGCTTGATTGTTGTGGGCAGACTGGAGAGCTTCGCAAAATTTGCCAGAGCGGTCGCAGGAATTCCGAGAGCCCCCGTCTGTTCCTGACGCTCGTTTAGCAGATCAAAGGGGTTAGCCTTCGTCGGGCAGACCTGATTGCAGGCCGCACAGGTGACACAGGATTCGACGATCGAGGGAACACCCCCGGCGACAAGTTCTCGCATTTCCTTCTCGGCGCGGTTCTTATCATATTTGACATAAGGGCAAAAGGCGAGGCAGTCTCCGCAATAATCACATCTTTCAGGATGAAACATTCCTAACCTCCTTCTCTCCATCTATTTCGAGAGCCTCCCTCGGAGGAGGAGGCTCGGAAAACACGGCAGCTGAATGAGGGATTCTTGTGGCAATGTTCCATACACCTATGGGCACTGTCAAGGTGGCTACACGGCTCAAAGCCGGACGTCCTCGGCTCTCGGACCTTGCGAGTCCGAGCCTCGGTGCTTGCCCCGCGGCACCGCAATATCCCGAGCGACCGTACGTGGCGACAAAAAAACTTGACAGGCAAAATCGCTTCATCCTATACTCCCGCGCACCGAAAACGAGCTCGTATCTCTTCCTCCTCTCTCAGAATTCCGATG
>JAGFXI010000041.1 GCA_017861095.1 Deltaproteobacteria bacterium
GCGGCATTGAAGAGTCGCGCCCCGTCGAGATGGACGCGGAGATCGTGACGCCGTGCCACCTCGCGGATCTCAGCCAGGGTCGCCATCGGATAGACGCTGCCGCCGCCCCGGTTGTGGGAGTTCTCCAGACAGACAAGGCGGGTCGGTGGCTGATGAATGTCAGCAGGCCGGATGGCGCTCTCGATATCCCCGGCGGTGAGGATGCCGTGGGCTCCCCCTAGACAGCGGAACTGGCCACCCGAGATCACGGCCGTGGCGGCGCATTCGTAGTAAAAGATGTGGGCGTTGCTGTCGACGATGATCTCGTCCCCGGGCCGGATGAGGGTCTTGATCGCCACCTGATTGGCCATGGTCCCCGAGGGCACAAACAGCCCCGCCTCCTTGCCGAGAAGCGAGGCGGTCATCTCCTGGAGGAGATTGACGGTCGGGTCCTCGCCGAGCACATCGTCTCCTACCTCGGCGGTGGCCATGGCCTGTCGCATGGCGGGAGTGGGGCGGGTTACCGTGTCACTGCGGAGATCGATCATGACGCTGTTGCTCCCCGATTCGAGGCCCTTCTTAGCACAGCCACGGGGGTGAGTCAATCGGCCGGCCTCGACGACCCTTCTCAAAGATGTTGGAAAAATTCTCCCGAGCCTGCTATGATACTTTCATCTCGAGAACAGATGCTTCTAACCTCTTTTCAGGCGGGTTGACTCCGAACCGCCCAGATTAGAACCGAAAAGAGGGTGAGTCCCTCTCGACGAGTCCAGATCAACCGTTCGGGAAGATACATCGCTGCAGGAATCGGCAAAGGCAACAGAGTGATCCTTTTCAACCGGAGGGGGTGTCCCATGGCCTATGAGAACATCTTGTTTTCGGTGGAAGCGGGAATTGCCACGTTGACCTTCAATCGTCCCAAGGTGCTCAATGCTCTCAATCTGAAAACCATCCAGGAGGTGGCCGACGCCGTCCGCACCGTGGAAGCCGATGAGGCGATCCGGGTACTCATCTTGACCGGAGCGGGCGACCGGGCCTTTGTTGCCGGCGCCGACATCAGCGAACTGCAGAAGCTGTCGCCTGTTGGCGCGGCGCAGTTTGCCGCCGAGGGGCAGAACGTCCTGTTCGCCATCGAGAACCTGCCCGTCCCGACCATCGCCTGCATCAACGGCTTCGCCCTTGGGGGAGGATGTGAGATCGCCATGACGTGTGATTTCATGTATGCCTCCGAGAAGGCCAGGTTCGGGCAGCCGGAGATCAACCTGGGTCTCATCCCCGGTTTCGGCGGCACCCAGCGGCTGCTCCGCCTCGTAGGCCGCGCCCGGGCCAAGGAGATCTGCCTTGCCGGCGCCATGATCAGCGCCAAGGAAGCCATGGACATGGGGCTGGTGAACAAGGTCTTCCCGCCCGAGACCCTCATGGAGGAGACGAAGAAGGTTGCCGGCCTCATGGCCAGCAAGGGCAAGGTGGCCCTGAAGGCGATCAAGCAGGTGATCAATCGCGGCATGGATACGGATCTCAGAACAGGCTGCGCCTTGGAAATCGAAGCCTTTGCGTTGACCTTTGCCAGTCCGGACGCCAAGGAGGGAACGACCGCCTTCCTGGAGAAGCGAGCGGCGAGTTTCACCGGCTCGCGGAAACAGTAGCCCGTTGCCCAAGAGAGAACCCGAGATCGAGAGGGAGGGGAACCTATGAACTTCCAGCTGACTGAAGAGCAAATGATGATTCAGGACATGGCTCGCAAGTTTGGCGAGCGGGAAATCAAACCAAAGGCTGCCGAACTCGACCGTACGAAAGCCCACCCGGCGGAGATCTGCCAAAAGATGGGCGAGCTTGGTCTCATGGGAATCACGATTCCGGCCGAGTATGGGGGCGGCGGGATGGACTACATTTCCTACGCCCTCGCCATGATCGAGATCTCCAAGGCCTGTGCCTCCTGTGGCGTCATCATGAGCGTCTGCAACAGCCTCTACAACTTCCCCGTGTACACCTACGGCACGGAAGAGCAGAAGCAGAAGTATCTGGTTCCCGTGGCGAGCGGTAAGGTGCTCGGCTGCTACGGACTCACCGAGGCGGGGGCGGGTTCCGACCCGGCGGCCATGAGGACCATCGCCGAGGATGGCGGTGACGTTTGGATTGTCAACGGGGTGAAGAAGTTCATCACCAACGGCAATGTCGCGAGGTACGGCGTGATCGCCGTGATGACCGACAAGGAGAAAGCCTACAAGGGCATCAGCTCCCTCATCGTCGATTTCGAGAACACCCCCGGGTTCAGCGTGGGGACGGTGGAAGAGAAGATGGGCATCAACGCCTCCGGCACCGCAGAGCTCGTCTTCGACAACGCCCGGGTTCCCAAGGAGAACCTCCTCGGCAAGCGGGGCGAGGGGTTCCGGCAGATGCTCACCACCCTGGACGGCGGTCGGATCGGCATCGCCTCCCAGGCTCTCGGCATCGGCCGGGCGGTGCTGGAGGAGGCCATCGCTTACTCCAAGGAACGCCAGCAGTTCGGGAAACCGATCGCCACGTTCCAGGCCATCCAGTGGAAACTCGCCGACATGGCCACCCAGCTCGACGCCGCCGAGCTCCTCATCTTGAAGGCCGCCTGGCTGGAAGACAACAAGATGGCCTACGAGAAGGAGGCGGCGATGGCCAAGATGCTTGCCTCGGATGTGGCGATGCAGGCCGCCGTCGAGGGCGTGCAGGTTCTGGGAGGCTACGGCTACTGCAAAGACTTCCCCATGGAACGCCACATGCGGGACGCCAAGATCTGTCAGATCTACGAAGGGACCAATGAGATCATGCGTCTGGTGATCGCCCGTCATCTGACCAAGTGATCTCATGTGAAGTCTCTCGAGGAACAGAGGTGAATCAGGGTGCGGTTGCGGTTGCCGGTGTTGACATCGGCGGTACCAACATCAAGGTTGCTCTGGTAGATCCTACCAGCGGGCGCCTTGTCGAGCGGCAGAGTTTCAAGACCATGGCGGAGAGAGGTCCTGAGGCGGTTGTCCAGGACCTCTCCGTCTGTCTGAGGGAACTAAGCCGCCGGGCGGGCGCCCGTGGATTTCGCATCGCCGGGGTAGGGGTGGGCTGCGCCGGGATCATCGACTCCCGGTATGGGTTGGTTCTCACCTCGCCTAACCTGCCCGGCTGGGTCCGTTTCCCCCTGGGGCCGCTTCTGGCGACGGACCTCCAACTGCCGGTCACCGTGGGAAATGATGTGGACTGCATCGGCTGCGGCGAGTACTGGCTCGGAGCCGGCCGCGACCTGGGGGACTTTCTGGGCATCGCTCTGGGGACCGGGGTCGGCGGCTGTCTCATCATCGGCGGCAGGGCCTGGAGCGGCGCGGGAGGCTCAGCAGGCGAGGTTGGCCACATGACCATAGAGCCCGGCGGCGAGCGGTGTCTCTGCGGCAACCGCGGTTGCCTGGAAACCCTGGCCTCGGCCTCCTGGTTGGTGCGGCGGGCCAAAGAACAGCTGCGGCGGGGCAGCCCGAGTCGGCTGGACGCGACCCGCGGCGCACTGGACGCAGAGACCATCTATCATGCCGCCATGGACGGCGACCGCCTCGCTGTGGAGCTCTTCGCTCAGGTGGGAAAAAGCCTCGCCATCGCCATCGCCAACGTGATCCACCTGCTCGGCATCCGTGGCGTGGTCATCGGCGGTGGGTCGGCTCAGGCATGGGAGGCCTTTATCGGCCCTCTCCAAGAAGAGTTGACCCGGAGGCTCACTATGGCTCCGGTGGCGGAGGTGCGGATTGTCCGGGCTGAGCTGGGTGATGATGCCGGCTGCCTCGGTGCCGTATACCTTGCCAGTGACCAGTTTGATCTGTTCTGACCTCTCCTCACTCCCACGAGAAAGCCCTCTCGCCCGGTCAACAGGGGTTGCAACTCCTCCCTCAGTGTGTTACAAAAAAAAGCTCCTAAGGGACTGCGGCACCGAGGATTTGAGCATAGCTATGATGTGGAAGAACGTCCACCGCTGACACGGATGCGTCCGAAACCGTGGGAGTTCGGCCCTTGAGAGAGGGCCTTTTTTGTGGTGCAAGGGAGGTGAGTATCGGATGGCCGGTCCTCAGAGTGATTCTCTTGAGCGGAAGATCAAGAGACTTCGTAGAGATTATCAGAGAAATGTTCAGCCGGCGCTCAGACGCCATACCTATTATTTGAGCAAAAGCGAGCGTCGGCGTATCAAACATCAAAAGGCGATAAAACGGATGCAAAGGCGAGAGAGGCAATACCAACCCTCGGTCTGAGCGCCAAGGACGGCTCTCGCCTTTTCTCTGCCTTGGTAAGCCTCGATACCGGAAAAAGGGGGGCGCACGGGCGTATCGCTGAAACCTCGTGCCCCCACGAGATGGTTCTTGACAAACTCCTGAAAATGCATCCAAGAGCGCTTATGTCGCTCCGATCCTTCCACCATCGGTTTGCTACCTTTGCGGAGAGCACTCGTGAGCGGCGCGGAAGGGAGGTGCACGGCGAGGCCGAGACCCCGGCAAGCGGATCTCGGTGGCGGCGAAGACTCACTGCCGTGAGCCGCCTCTATCTCGGCGGCGAACGAGCCCTCGTCCGCCGAGCTCTCTCCGACCCCTATTTCCCCGTGACCAAGTACTGGCGATTGAACGCAGAGGGATTCGCCGCGGAACTCGCGTCCGCTCCCATAAGCCCGAGGCGATTGACTCGCCGCATGGCCTTTCACCTGAGCCGCTGGGCGAGGACGTTTCTCGCCATCCGGCGCGATCTGAGTCTGCTGCGACAGGAAGGCCGGCCGGCCGGGGTGAAGCTTGGCGGCTCACCTCAGGAGGGGCTTCCTGAAGGCGATTGGTGTGACCTCTGCGGATGCTGCTGTGAGATTCGTGGGGGCCCCCCGGACTTCCTCCATGGTTTTGTCCCACCGCGCCGGTGGATACGCTACTTTCGTGGCGATCTCTCGAGGGATCAACGATTCTGCCCCTTCCTTCTCGAGTACTTCGCCACCTCCGCCTTCGTCTGTTCCATTTACGATGTCAAGCCTCGATGTTGCTGGGTCTTTGACCGGGAAGAGTGCGCCTTTCTCAAGGCAGATCTGGCGAGGGAACGGGCCGCAATGGGTTGAAAAACCCTCCAAGAAAAGGCTGGTGCCGTTCTCCTCACCCGCCGGGCTCCAGCTCGAACATCCAGCTGAAGATGCCGCCGGTCAGCGTCTGCACCCGCTTGAAACCCTGCTGCGACAAGATCCGCTCGCCAACGTAGGATCTGAGTCCGGTAGCGCAGTAGAGGATCGTTTCCCGTTCGGGGTCGAGTTCCCTCATTCGGCTTCGCAAATCATCGATGGGGATGTGGACCGCTCCCGGGATCTTCCCCGCGCGAGTCACTTCTTTCGAGGTTCGCACATCGATGAGGGTTACGGGTTCGCCTCGCCTTCGCTTCTCCAAGAGTTCCCCAGGAGGAACGGGTCTCCAGTCGCCGCGGAAATAGTTCTGCCCCAGCGCACCGGCGATGATGACCGGGTCGCGGGCGGCGGAGTAGGGGGGCGCGTAGGCGAGATCCAGCTGGAGCAGATCCTCCTGGGTCATGCGGTTGTAGAGGGCGGTGGCGAAAACGTCGATCCTCTTGTCCACTCCCTCCTCCCCGATGACCTGTGCGCCAAGGAGGCGCTCGCTCTTCTCGTCGGCCACGGTCTTGATATTGAGGGTCTTGGCTCCCGGGAAGTAGCCCGCATGGTGACCGGGGTGAACGTAGGTAACCAGGGGACTAAACCCTTCGTCCACCGCCTCCCGTTCCGAGAGTCCGGTCTTGGCAACGGTGAGGTCGAAGACCTTGACGATCACCGTCCCGAGAAACCCTTTTACGGCGAGGCTCCGACCCAAGGCGTTGGCACCGGCGGCTCGACCCTGCTTGTTCGCCGCCGAACCCATCGGGGTAAGTGTAGGTTTCCCGGTGACGAGGTTGATTGTCTCGACGCAGTCACCGGCGGCAAAAATCTCAGGGTCGCTGGTCTGCATATACTCATTCACCCTGATGCCACCGCTAGCGCCGATGACAAGGCCGGCCTCTCTGGCAAGCTCGACGCTGGGGCGAATGCCTACCGCCATCAGGACAAGGTCTGCGGGGATGGTTCGATCGTGATCCGTTTTCACCACGAACGCGCCATCATGCTTCTCTACCGCTTTCAGCCCTTCCGAGAGATGGAGCCTCACCCCTTTCGCCTCCACGTGTCGCCGAACGATCTCCGCCATTTCCCAGTCAAGGAAGGTGAGCATCTGGGGAGCGAATTCCACCACCGTGGTCTCAAGGCCTCTAAGGACTAGGTTTTCCAGTGCTTCCACCCCGATGAGGCCGCCTCCCACCACCACGGCCCGCCGGGGATTATTCGCCTCGAGAAAGCGAAAGATCCTGTCGGTGTCGTCAAGGGTCTTAAGAGTGAACACCGGAGGGAGGTCCACCCCGGGCACCTTCGGGACCACGGCGCGGGATCCGGGGGCGAGAACTAGGCGGTCGTAGGTCTCCTCTTCCAGACTTCCGGTCTCGAGGTGGCGGATCACGACGGTCTTCTGTTCACGCTTGATGCGAGTCACCTCGCGGCGCGTGCGGGCCTCCACGCGAAACCGTCGGCGGAACAAGGCAGGGCTGGTGATGAGGAGATCCTCTCGCTTCTTGATCACCCCGGAGAGATAGTAAGGCAGGCCGCAGTTGGCATAGGAGATGTCCCGATCCTTTTCGTACATGATGATCTCAACGTCCTCGCTGCACCGGCGGGCCTTTGCAGCCGCTGAGGCCCCGCCGGCGACCCCGCCGACAATGACAAGTTTCTGTACCTTAGCCATGGTGAACCCTCCTATCCGGTTTTCAGTCCCAGCATCGTAGCACCGTCGTTGCAGACTTGCCAGGGTCCAGACCTTGAAGTATAGTACCTTACTCGTCGTGTTGCCCCACAGGCCACGCCTTTCTAGCCCGTCAGGAGAGCCACATGCTTGTCCTCAGATACGTCGCTGGCATCGCCTTCCTTGTCCTTGGGGTCATCGGTCTTTTTCTCCCGGTTCTTCAGGGCATCCTCTTTATCGTCATCGGTCTGGCGATCCTCTTCCCCCGCAACCGCTACGTGGAGCAGCTCATCACCCGGGCGAGAAACCGTTGGCCGGAGCAGGCCGCCCGCATGGACGCCTGGAAGGAGCGGTTACGGGTGTTCTTTCAGGGCCTCGGGAAAGGTGGGAGTTGCAGCGAGTAGAGCCTCGTGAACAAGATAGCGGTTTTTCAGCAACCCGCTGGCGATGAATGTGAGGTTGTCGGCGAAGGGATCGGGGTCCAGGCTCTCCCCTGGTAAGATACGATTTGTCTTTTCTTTATTATGTGATATGGAGAACGAGTAAGGAAAGGGTAGTGCTAGAGGCTGAATGCCATCACACACCCACGCCGATGATCCGCGCCGATCTCTACCTGCAACGAATAGATTTCCTGAGGTATCTACCTGGCTCCGACTGCCGGGAGTGCGGCGCATCCTCCTGTGCCGGGCTGATCCGGGGGTTGAAGGATGGCACCCTCTCACCCTCGGATTGCCCTTCTCTCCCGGATCATCGAGTCGCTGCTTTCAGCTTCGCCCTGCGGGCCCGTGAGATCCTGCCGGTGGTACCGGCCTTCGAGCTTCCTCGCCCCGGGTACCCAGGTTTGGTGGAAATCAATAACCCCGTGGGTGATTCTCCTGTGCTTGTCTCCGGTAACAGCCAGTTCACCCAGGAAGTTGTCACCACGATCTTGGGTTTCACCGTGAGTCCCTTCCGGATCCTCTTCGTGGATTGTCGAGGCGATACGGTGGATATGGCCATGCTCTACCAGTCCCTTACGGTGGACCGAATCTATAGGGCTTTGGCGGGGACGGAGCCTCCCGGTAGCGGCAAGGTAATGGAGTTGATCCTCCCGGGGTTTGCACGGGAGCTTGAGAGGCCCCTTATTGAAAAGACGGGCTGGTCAGTTCAGGTGGGGCCTATTTGCGTTGCTGAGCTTCCTCTCTTCCTCGGAGAACGGTGGCGAATGGCGGAGGGATGGTAGCCCCGATGCCTACAAGGTGAAGAGCTGCCGCCACTATCGTGAGGTGGTTTGAAGCTCCACTCCGGTGCTGATGACAACGTCTTGATATCCCATTAGAACGTTTCATTGACAGAAGGTTTTCCCGCTGGCTATAATTCAATCTGATAGGACTGACCACGGGAAGAGGCCCCACAGGAAGCAGGAGATCTTTTTTGGTTGGGGAGGTGCTTCGATGCCCACGTATGAGTATCTGTGTACCACGTGTAAAAAGCTGTTCACCACCGTCATGTCCATCAGCGAATACGAAAAGGGCAAAGTGAAGTGTCCCAAGTGCGGCAAGGGGAAGGTCAAGCAACAAGTCACAACCTTTCAGACCAAGACCTCGAAGAAAAGCTGAGCGCGGCCGGTCTGAACAGTCGTCCTTTCCCGCGGCGATTCCGTTATGCGACTCTCACTTCTCGCCGTATGCGCACTCGTTGGATTCATCGTGCTTGGGGTGGGCATCTACCGTGCTTACACCGAAGGGCAGTTCATGCCCATGGTCCTGGGCGCGCTCATTCTCATGAGCTGTGCAGCCAACTTCCTCAAGCGCCAAGGGAAGGAGGAGGAGCGCCGCGGCAAGCCCAAGGGGGATGGCGGTAACCGGTAAGTACTCAGAGCAGGTCCTCCAAGGTTGCCGGTGGCGCCAGATCGCGAAACCGGATCTGGCCATTGCGGTCGAGGACGATGACCGTCGGGAGCGCCACAACTCCATAGGCTCCGGCTACCTGGTTGGTTCGGTCGAGCAGCAAGGGATAGGTGATGCTGTTTCGCTTGCGGTAGTCGGAGACGGCTTGCACGGAATCCAGTCCCCCGGTGTTGACCCCGATAACCTGTATCCTTCCTTTATACTTCTCCGCCAACGTCGACACCGTGGGTTGCACCTTGCGGCAACCCTTGCACCAGGTGGCCCAAAAAAAGAGCAAGGCTGGCTTTCCGCCTGCCACTTCACTCAATCGAACCTCTTGTCCCAGATCACTCAGCAGGACCATGTCCATGACCCGATCGTTTGTGGCAGGTCCGGCGGCGAGAGAGGGAAAGACGGTCACGATCAAGGAGATCAGGAGTGTTGATACCTGTAGCCGCCGGAGGTTACGTCTCGTCATGGAGCCTCCTTTCCCGTGCTGATGCGGGCACAGCCTCTT
Source organism: Deltaproteobacteria bacterium (assembly GCA_017861095.1). Lineage (GTDB taxonomy): Bacteria > Desulfobacterota > Syntrophobacteria > BM002 > BM002 > JAGFXI01. The sequence goes on from JAGFXI010000041.1 coordinate 9,165, forward strand.
GCTCCAAAGGGACCCGCCGGATCCGTAGGTGATGGGGCTTGCTCGTAGCAAACTCATTGGCGCAGAGCGATCCCGCACAGGGTCGAAGCAGTTTAGCATACACTGTGGCCGTGGGGGAGAGAGATAATGCAGCCCGCCATGGGCCGAGTCAGAAGCGAGGTGGAGGAATAGGATGTCCGCACAGGTGAAACCTCTTCACCACGTGACCCTGGAGTTCTCCGTGTGGCTACCGGGGGAGCCTGAAGCGACGGGCAGAAGAGAGGGACGGCACCGGTTTCTCTATGGAGTCCAGACGTGGATTCCCGCCGTGGATCACAAGCTCGAAGGTCTTATCGCGGGAGATATGGTTGAAGTCTCTCTGGAGCCGGAGATCCTGGGGATGATCGGCGTCGCCGTCGAGGCGGGGTGCGGGCATTTCGCCAGGCTGGCAGTGAGAATTCTCGAGGTCCGGCAGGCGGAGCCACGAGAGGTGATAAAGGCCCTTGCCGCTACGGTGCAGTGCTGTGATCATTGCGAGGGGCACTAACCTGCATTATGCACGAACCACCTGCTGCGATGGAGTGGGCCACGGCAGGGAGGTCTGTCAGGCAAAGGCGTCACGCCGAGGCGTGATCGCGGCATTGACAGTATCGAGTGAGGCTTAGCGTTGTAGCGGAGGGGCGTGCAAAATCCGGGAAGCCTCTCTGTCGGCAAAGGAAGGTGGTGGCTCCGGATGCGCTTTGCCTGACAGACCCCCCTGCCTTTAGCGCCGCCCGGTCTTGCGAGGAGCCACGTTACCTTGTCAATTATGGCCGGGTGTAGTAAGGTGCCCCGCGAACAGCGGCAGGCCAAGACGGGAGATGATGATGGGAACGGTAGGCTTGAGGATCATCACGGGCAGCAGCCACTCCGACTTGGCACAACGGATTTGCGACCACCTCGGGACCCGGCTCTGTCGGGCGAGGATAGAGAAGTTCCAGGATGGGGAGACCCTCGTCGAGGTGGGAGAGAGCGTCCGGGGGACTGATGCCTTCGTAGTCCAATCGCTCTCCCACCCGGTGAACGACCACCTTATGGAGCTCCTGGTCATCATCGACGCTCTGAAGCGGGCGTCGGCGAGACGCATCACGGCCCTCACGCCCTACTACGGGTACGCCCGCCAAGATCGCAAGAATAAACCCCGCGTTCCCATCACCGCTCGCCTGATAGCGGACCTGATTACCGCGGTGGGGGCCAAACGTTTACTCACCATGGATCTGCATGCAGGTCAGATCCAGGGCTTCTTCAACATCCCAGTGGATAACCTGTATGGGTCGGCAGTCCTCCTGCCCCACATCCGCGAGCGGTTCCGGGACGATCTGGTCATGGTCTCACCTGATGCCGGAGGCGTGCCTCGGGCTCGCGCCTATGCCAAACGACTGCATGCGGGATTGGCCCTCATCGACAAGCGTCGACCGAAG
>JAGFXI010000261.1 GCA_017861095.1 Deltaproteobacteria bacterium
GTCATTCCCAAGGACATCGGCGAGCTGCTCATCTCTCTCGATATTCCCGCTCTCGGCGGGAGAACGCTCTCTCAGCACACCTTTACCACCTACGGGACCTACCTGGCCGGAAGAATCTACGACCTCCTCGCACCTGGGGCCCTCCTTGTTGTTGTTGCCAGTAAACCCTTTCCCCGTTCGGACCAGCAGGTCTGGGTGGAGTTCCTGAACCATGACGACCTTCGGGGCTTCCTCCTCTTCAGCCATGCGTTTCGCTGCAAGAGGCGGTATCGAGGGAAGGCCGGAAATCTCCAGCAGGTTCATCTCGCCGATTTCTACAGCTACCTGAGCGGAATCTTCGTCTACCGGGAGGACTTGCGAAAGCTTGCCCGGGACCGGGACCCCTCCCAGCTCTCGTTGGAGGAGATTGATCAGGTGCCCCACTTGGATCTCCGTCTCTCCAGTCCCGAACGCAGCGACCTGGAAAGCCGATGGGAGAGGGTGCTTACTCCCTTCTTTGAGAAGATTACCTGTCATAGCAAACCGACCCCATCCCTGGCGGAGCACTGGCAGCGGAACTACATCATCGAGAGTGAGCTCCCCGACAATCTCCAGGTCTACGTGGGATCCCGGCGTGAACCGGCGATGCGCCTGGAGCAATTGGAGCAAAACGAGCGCACCAGCGGCATGGCCGGCTGCTCCTTGGCACTGGTTGCGTCGTATAAGAATAGCTTTGACTACCTTCTTTCGGTTCTCGAGATCCTCGCGCAGATACGTGACCGCCGTTTCCATCGCATCTCGGAGCTGGACCTCAATCGGCTCCACGATCCCTTCACTGCTCCCAGACACCGATACCGGACCTTTCACTACGTCAAACAGCTCATGAAACAAACCGGGCGACTCCGTCGTCTCGAGGGGTTGCTCAATCCCGGAGGCATCGAGGGACCCAGCACCAGAGTCCTCGAACATGTGCAGAAGCTCGGGCTTCTGGGACTCCCACCGGTGCTGCTGCGGGAGATTTACCTGATCGTGGTGGGGCACTCGACAATGGGCCGGATCGCAGTGGGCAAGTTTCCCGAAAACACACTGAAATCAATCACCGATCAGGCCAGGCAGCAGAGCCTGGAGGAGGTCGTGGATCTGCTCAGGACCATCCGACTCATGAGCGTGGCGGAGATCGGGGCGTCTCTGGGTGAGCACCTGACCCGGGAGCAGGCCAGGGAGATCTTCACCCTCTATGATCGGGCCATTCGGGTGGCTGCGGACGCTCATCTGGATTGGGACACCCTTCACGATCAACAGATCGCTGCTCTCGGTGGCGCCCAGAATCTGGCGGTCCGCCAAATGCTCAAGATGTTCAACCTGTTTCCCTTCCTGGATAGTTGGACCGAACTGACCAACAAGGGGCCATTTCAGAAAGAGGCGCTGGCGAACTACAGTCAGGAGACCCTGGAGCAGATCGACCAGGTCCTTGATCTGATCCGCGTCGCCAACGAGTTCAAAGAGCGTTTCTATGGGCGAGAGGCCTTCGGTAGAACCTACTTTTTCCGCAAGCTCCTCGGCTGCCAGTTCCACGGGACCGGGCATCTTTTCCCGCTCCTCGGTACCCGGGCGGGCTTCATTCTTCTCTGGATTGTGGGCAACGCCTCGCCGGGGAACGTCATCAATTTTAACCCTCTGGCCGGATACGACGGCCAGGAAGGTGACTCCCGTCCTGGGCGGGTGCGCGCCGCGCTCGACGCGTTGGAGATCGCCGCGCTGAACTTCGACTACCTGAATGGCATCAGACGGGCGCTGGCCCAAGGCCGACCGGCTTTTGTTTTCAACAGCGGTATTCAACTGCGCCACAACCCGGTGAACCAGGCGACCGAGGTCACCTTTATCGACGTGCCAGGGAACCTGAGGAGGGTGGAACTCATTCTTGACGGGGCGCGGAGACGGGCCATTTCCGATATCCCCAGCGCCGACCTCGCCATGGTGGATCGGCTTTTCGGGGAATTAAGCAGCTACCGTGAACATCTTGAGGGAGCCTCGGGAGAGGGCATGGGTGAAGGGTCCGTGGGGGCGCTCAACGGCGAGATCGGCCGAGTTTGCTCACGCCTCGAGCAGTTTTTTGCCAGCCGGCTCTTCGTTCCCCAGCACCTGTACGACAACGTGGAGATTCTTCACGACCACTGTCCGACCATCGGGCGTTACCTCCTGCCCGACTTCTGGGAGCTCTACCGCATCAAGCCCACGCTGGAACTTGCCGATGGCGAGACGATTTCGGCATACGTGCTGCGCTGCCTCAGGAAGTTTCAGGCTCTCGTGACTAAAGATAGGGACGGGCTCCAAAACGTGGAACTGTTCTACCATCTGGCCCAGGAGCAATTCGGCCCTATGGCCGGGGAGAGTGTCGGGGCAAGTAACGCCCAGATCGAGGTGCTCGAGAGCATCGTCGACCGAATCGCCTCTCGGCCGGGCTTGTTAGAGGCGCTCGGCGCGGCCTTGGTTTTCCAGGATATCGGGAAACTGTGCCTGTACCTTGAGGAGTACAGGAGTCTTTCCGGAAAGGTTTCCCATGGGCAAGCAGGGGCGGAGATGCTTCGGCGTCTTCGGATCCTGCCTCGGCTCGGAATGGGTGAGGAGACCGCCCGCTTGGCCGAGTTCTTCGTAGAGGTCCACGGCCTTTTTGGTCACGTCCTGCGGGGGGACGCCGCCGTGACCGCCCTCGGCAAGGTAACCGCCGGTGGAGACGAGTCCGTGTTCGATGCCTTCTTCCTCCATTCGCTCCTTGCTGCGGCCGCTTACCGGGAAGGGATCATGGTGGAAGACCTGCTGGATCGATTTCTCCATTTGCGGCAGGCGGCTCTTCGGGTGATCGGGGGCGAGATGACCTGGGATTCATATGCCCAGACCTTATTCTTGGAGAAGGGCCGCGGTTTGCTGGAAGAACTGGATGAAGTTCCGGCGAGAACAGGGCCACCAGCCTCGCTGCCTGAATGGCCAGGGAAGGTGGACGAAGAGGGAGTCCGGCGACGGGGTGAGGATATCGCCGCCATGGAGCGGCTCTTCCGTCTGATTGGTCTGGCGGACATTAATTTCGGCGATGTGCAGATGAAGATCCTCGGTATGCCGGTGACCTTCATCTATCACAAGAAGGGAATGAAAAGCACGGGGCTCCGCAACTTCGAGAAGGATCTTCGCAAGGCCGTGCTTACCTACGAGGCCCTTGTGAACCTTGGCGAGGAGATGCGCCGCCTGGTTCTGGCGATGCTCAACCCCGGTCGCGATCTGGTGCGGTTTTACGGGTTTGAATCCTTATCCCGCCATCTGGAGCCGGGTAACTGGTTGAAGTTACTTGTTCTGGCTCTGCGCGGGATCGATCGGTGTCGCGATCGGAGAGTCAGCACCTGGGCGGTTGATTTCCAGGGCCTCGCGGCAGCCATGGGGTGGCGCCATGAGGCACTCACCGAGGAGCTGGGCAGGGTGCCGGTAGGGCGGCTCTTAAGAGACAATCGTCTGCTTACCAAGCTAACGCGGAGCGCGGTGGGAATCATGGTGAGGTGCAATCCCAAGGAGAGAGTGGTAGCCCTGTTGTTCCAGGATCGTCTGGGCGTTCAGGGGGTCCGCGAGCGACTCCGGCGGCTCGAGAGCATCGTGGATCTCAGGAAGGAGTACGAGAGTCACATGGACCGACTGAGGCGCTCCGCCCATCGGACCGAGGACTATCAGGATCAGTTGCGCCAGGTGTTTCAGAGTCGCCTGCAAGAACTGCTTGAGTTCACCATCCAACGGGCCGAGGATGAGATGCTTCGGCAGCAGGATTTCTCGGCACTGGAAAAGATCTATGGTGAGTTGGTCATCGTTGTCGAGGAGCACAGCAGCCAGGAAGAACAAATACAACTGGTGAGAGACCTCTACGAGTTTAACCGGGATCGCCTCCGGAATCAGAGACTCAAGGAGCTTTATGGGAAAGTGCTGGTCTGCACCAGTTGCGACGAGTTGAAGAGCTTGTGGGAAGAGACACGACTGGAGCTCATGAGCAACCGCCGTCACCTGGGACCCGAGTTCGAAAACGTGGTGACCAAGCACTTTGACGAAAGGTTGGCCAGTCTTTCCGTCGCCTGACACCCCGGGCGGT
>JAGFXI010000262.1 GCA_017861095.1 Deltaproteobacteria bacterium
CCACAAAGGGAGTGGGCAAGGGCACCGGTCTGGGCTTGGCCTTGGTTTATGGCATCGTGAAGGGCCACAGGGGGTTCATAGAGACTTCCAGCGCACCAGGTCACGGAACGGAATTGCGAATTTACCTCCCGACTTCAAATTGTGGAAGCCCCCACAAAGGTTCCTGCAGAGAGGAGGAAGTGAAAACCACTCGAGGCGAAGAGACCATCCTTGTGGTGGACGACGAAAAAATGATCAGGGACCTAGCTGTTGAGATGCTCTCCCAGTCCGGCTACACCGTGATTACTGCTCCTGACGGTGAGACGGCCATTCAAGTTTTCCGAAAAGAGAACAATCGGATCGCCTTAGTCATACTGGATTTGATCATGCCGGGTATGGATGGCAAGAGATGTCTTTCCGAGCTTTTGCGCTTTAATCCGGAGGCGAGGATCATAATTGCAAGTGGATATGCCAGTCAAGAACTCGCGACAGAGATGCTGGGGCTAGGCGCCAAGGGCCTTGTGGGTAAACCCTACGATTTTGCGAGAATGTTGAAAGTCGTTCGTACAACGTTAGACAAAAGCAAATATGATCCTGGGAAGTGAGCGACTACGGTTTCACGGAACGGCAGCTAATCGAAAGATGGCCGCAATTTCACGAGAAACGACTGGATAGATATCAGGTTACGATGATCGCTCTCAGCTCGAGCTATGTCCCTTCAACCCGTTCTTCGGGCTTCAGAACCGCCGCCACACTATTTTGAACCGTGACAAGGTCAAAGGGCTTGCCAAGCAGGAGGTCAACTCCTTTTTCCCTAAGCCTTTTCTCATCCAGCTCCATTCCCCACCCAGTGATCATCACCACCGCCGTTGTCGGGCTTTGCTCCTTGACCGTCGCGGCGACCTCTAGCCCGCTCATCTCCGGCATACCGAGATCGGTGAACACCAGCTCAAAAGTGGTTGTCTGAAACAGCTCAAGACCCTCCCTGCCGCCTCCGGCTTTGACAACCTCATGGCCCGCCTTCGCTAACATGGTTGCGAGGACACCCCTCACCGCCGGATCGTCATCGATGACCAGAATGCGGGTGCGACGTACAGGCCCCATCCGGGGCGTGGCCGCAGCAGGGCGGACCGACCCCGAGGATCGGGGCAGGCGGATGAGAAAGGTGGTGCCCTCGCCGGGAACGCTCTCCACGGTAAGCTCCCCCTCGTGGCGTCGGATAATGCCGTAGGCGACGCTGAGGCCGAGCCCGGAGTTGGCAGGGCCCTTGGTCGTAAAGAAGGGCTCGAAAACCCGCTCCCTGACCTCAGGCGCCATGCCCACACCATTGTCGACCACGGCAAGGCACACGGAACTCTCGTCCCCCCATGTAGTGAAGGTAATCTTGCCCCCGCGCGGCAGGGCGTCCAGGGCGTTGAGAAGCATATTGGTGAGGACCTCCCTCAACTCGGCGGCGTTGCCAGCGATGCTCTGAACTTCGTCGAGCCGAGTGAGCACCTCCACCATCTTTCCGTTCTTCTGTTGCTGGTCCTTCCATAGAGGACTGGTGATCAGGACCACGTCACGCACCAGTTGGTTGACATCTACTGGACCGATCTCCCGCGTCTTCTTGAGACGACTGAACTCCTGGATGCGCCTGATCGTTGCGGCGCCATCCATGGCCGCAGTTTCAATGGCTTGCAAACGGGGTCGTAACTGCGGATCGTCAACCTGGGCGAGGAGGAGCTGCGTGTTTCCGGTGATAGTAGCCAGGATGTTGTTGAAATCGTGTGCCACGCCCGAGGCCATCTGGCCTAAGGCTCTGAGAGTCTCCGACCGGACTAGACGAGACCGGGCCTCCTGGAGCTCGCGGTTGGCCGCTTCCAAGTGTTTGGTCCGTTCTCGCACCTTGGCTTCCAGGTCGACGTTGATCTCCTGGAGCTTGCGGTAGTTCAAGGCGTTATCGAGAAGCATAGCTATCTGGTTGGCGACAACGGTAAGCCCGGGGACGTCGTCCTGGCTGACGGCCCCTTTTCTCGGATGACTCAGGTTGAGTACGCCCATGGCCTTCCCTCGAATGATCAGCGGGAGGCAGACTAGGGACCCGATTTGAACCGTCTGTTTGTCGTCCTTGTGGAATCGCCCGTCGGCCTCGGCGTCTGTAATCAGGAGAGGCTGCCGCTCTCGAAATACCGTCCCCGCGATCCCCTCGCCCTCCTTCAGAGAGACCCCGCGGAAGGCGTGGTCGTCGTCGTAAAAACTAGCCTGTTGGTCTTCTCGACCCCTCGCGGTCTTGTGGACGAATTCACCTTTTTGTTCGTCAAGGAACATGATCGATGCATTGCCGATATTCAATTCATCCAAGAGAATGTTGAGGGTGTACTGACAGGCCTGTTTAATATCCAAATCGAGGGAAATGGACTCGGTCAGGCGGCTGACGAGCGAAAGTTCTCCCATCTTCTTTAGATAGAGATGCCCAGACTGTTCACCTAAGCGTTTCACGCTGCTCTTCCTCGAGATAGCACTCTTCCGAGTGCAGGTCGATGTCTGGCATGTCTTTTCATCCCAGGGAAACCCGATCGCGCCCCCCAATGGTCACGCTGTCAAGGTTGGGTATGTGGACCTGACTGCTTTTCGTCCGCAGTCATAGCCTTGTTCCGATGACGAGCCAGGTCGACCGTTTGGACATCCCGTGCGGTGATCCGCTCGTGAATTTCGATACGAAGAACCCGCATCTCTGCTGGCGCCTCGATCCCTAAGCGAACTTGCTTGCCCCGGATCTCGACGACGTGCACGGTGATGCCGTCCCCAATCTGGATGGCCTCTCCCGGCTTCCTCGCCAGCACGAGCATATGCATACCTCCCTGGCTCCATGAGGCCGAGAACCGCTCCTGACTCGATCATCAAGCTTGGTTGAGATCAATCACCCGTGTGAGCAGGTGCTGGCCAGTTCCGGGAAATACCGACGCAAGCGTCTGCGCATCCGGAGGATCGCCCGGGTGTGGAGCTGGGAGACTCGCGATTCGGTGTAGTTCATGATCTCGGCGATTTCTCGCATTGTAAGTTCCTCATAGTAATACAGGGTCACCACCAGCCGCTCTTTATCAGGCAACCGCGCAATGGCTTCGGCGATAAAGTCTCTCAGTTCGGCGAAGCCGGCGCATTGAAATGGATCTTCCCCCTCGTCGCCATGACACAGATCTGCCACGCTGTCGCACGACAGTTCGGGAAGGAATCGGGCCAGCTCATACTCTCCTATCAACGCCATACCGCGGACCTCTTGCAGCAGCAAATGGTAGCTTTCGAGATCCATCCCGAGTTCTGCGCTTACCTCCTCGTCATCAGCCGGCCAGCCCTTGGCACTCTCTACTCTGTCGAGGGCCTCCTTGAGCAAGCTCTCTTTCTTACGCACGGATCGAGGTACCCAGTCGAGAAGCCGTAATTGATCCAGCATTGCTCCCCGAATACGGAACCTCGCGTAGGTCTTGAACTGGATTTTCTTGGAAGGATCGAATCTCTTGATGGCCTCTATGAGGCCTATAGTCCCAGCGCTCACAAGGTCCTCAGCGTTGATGGTTGGCGGTAGTCTCGTCGCCAGGCGTGCAGCAATTTGCTTGATCAGGTGAGCGTGCTTGAGAACAAGGGCCTCTCGTTCGACGGGCTCACGCTGGCCTGTCGCTTTAGGTGCTTTGTTGCCGCAGGAGCAAGTTCGTGAGGTTGCCCGATGGTTCGTTGCGGCCATCTATACGCTCCAGAAGCAGCATCTAATCCGGTGTCGTCGGTCCCAGGCGACTGATCAGAAAGTCCTGGCGGCGTACAGACGACTTCTCGGGTGACTCCGATCTCCTCTGCACTCGAAAACACGCGACCCAGTGCCGGCGAAAACGGATATTCCCGTGCAATAGGATCGGCATTCACTCGCTCCGGAGGAAATCTGTTGGGCGAAGTAATCTTCAGCTATGAAATGTCCCTGGATGTGCCGCCACACCCGGCTTGCATACCCCTGCTGGGACGAACACGTTCCGGTTCGGGTCAAACCGAGCCCGTACATGATCCATGACCGGTGATCGACAAGGACCGCGGGAGTGGAACTCGTATTTCGGCAAATCACGGTCGAAGGTTTTGGAGATGACGAAGTGAATG
>JAGFXI010000263.1 GCA_017861095.1 Deltaproteobacteria bacterium
TTATCAGATTCGCCAAGAGCTTGTAAAGCACGATGGCAAGAAGGAGAAAAATGGCAAACCGTAGCATGAGTCGCGTCGTCCCCTTCCCCAGCCATCTCCCTCACGGGGCCCGCCGGCAATTTCTTCTGGAAAGCAAAATCTGTTCCACGGAACTGAGGACCTGCCTCCTACGTCTCAGGGTGGATCAACTCGACCCTCCCACCCTCCTCCCCGAGGGCGTCCAGAAGCTCCCCCATGGTCTTCCCCAGTATGGGATGGCGGAGGTCCGGCGCGATCTCGTGGAGGGGTTGGAGCACAAAGCGCCGCTCGTGCAGCCGTGGATGGGGCACGGTGAGCTCGCCTGATGCGATAATCTCCTCGTCGAACAGAAGAAGATCAAGATCGATGGTGCGCGGCCCCCACTTCGCGCCTCTCACCCGGCCGAGGCCGGCCTCGATGGCGAAAAGCTGCCCCAGAAGCCAGCGGGCGTTACCCTCCGTCTCCACAAGAGCAACGCCGTTGATAAAGTGCGGTTGATCCGTAGGGCCTACAGGCTCAGTCTCGTAAAGGGAGGAGATCCTGCCCAGTCTGCAGCCTGGAAGAGCGGCAAGGGCCGCAAGAGCCTTTTTACAGGAGGCGAGCCGATCACCCAGATTGGCCCCGAAGCCGATGTAGGCACGGTGCACAGTCATGACGGACGCCATGAGGCGAAAGACCCTCCCAAGAAAAGAGAACATCTCCCCAGGCCGGTTGGTGAAGCATCTCTCTTGCGCCCACCCATGACACCCCTACCATAGATGGAGGTTCTCCCACATTCTGCCGGGGTGAAGTCGAGAAACGGTCAGCGCGGAGATCGTGCCAGCTTTGGTCGCCAAGCGCCAAATTTTGTCAACGGGACGTCGAGTCTCCGCTATCGCGGGCACCCTACTTCAGGCCGAGCACGTCCTGCATGTCGTAGAGCGCTGCGGGTTGAGCCACCACCCATAGGGCCGCTCTCACCGCCCCCCGGGCGAAGTTGTCCCGGCTATGGGCCCGATGGATCACCTCGATCCGCTCCCCGACCCCGGCAAAGATCACGGTGTGCTCACCCACGATATCGCCCGCCCTGATGGTCTGGATCCCGATAGACTCGGGCTTGCGCTCGCCAATCAGCCCCCGCCGCTCGTAGACCGCCACCTGATCCAGACTTCGCTTCAGCGCCCCCGCCACATTCTGGGCGAGTTTCATCGCCGTGCCGCTCGGCGCATCCTTCTTGTGGTGGTGGTGGGCCTCGATGATCTCTACATCGAAGGTGTCGCCCAGAACTCTCGCCATGTCCTCCACCACTCTAAACATGAGGTTCACCCCCATGCTCATGTTCGGAGCCTGGACACAGGGTATATCCCGGGCGAGTGCCCTGATTGTCTCCATCTCCGCGGCGGTGAACCCGGTGGTACCGATGACCATGGGCTTTCGCGCCGCCGCCGCTTGGTGAAGGTGGCTCATGGTGGCGTCGTGATGGGTGAAGTCCACCACCACATCGCCTGCGCCGAGAACGGAGGCAAGACCCGCGGCAACCTTCACCCCGAGAAGCGGCAATCCTACCACCTCACCCACGTCCCGGCCCACCGCCGGGTGATCGGGCCGCTCGAATGCTGCACCCAGGGAAATCCCGTCGGCCTGCTGGATTGTATGGATGATCCGGCCACCCATTCTCCCCGCCGCCCCTGCAACGATCGCCTTCACCATATCCCAACTCCCTCCCGGAGCAGGTGAACTGCCGGGTGCTCCTCTTCCGCGTTCTGCGGCTGTGCCGCGCCTCTCCCGCCGGCTATATGAGCCCGTACTTCTTAAGGTCTTTACGGAGTTTGGTCTTGTTCATCTCGGACATGGGAGCCAGCGGCAGCCGCACCTCTGCTGAGATCTTTCCCATCATTTCCAGGGCCGTCTTCACCGGGGCCGGGTTGGTCTCGTAGAACATGGCATGGCACAACGGCAGGAGCCGGTAGTAGAGAGCCCGGGCCTTGGCCCATTTCCCCGCCAGACAGAGGTCGCAGAGATCGGCCATGTCGCGCGGTGCCACGTTGGAGACGACGGAGATCACTCCCTTTCCCCCTACGGCCATGAGAGGATAGGTGAGGAAATCCTCGCCCGATACCACCGTGAACTTGTCGCCACAGAGCTGGATGATGTCGGTGATCTGCTTCATCGAGCCGCTCGCCTCTTTCACCGCCACGATGTTACTGATCTCTGCCAGCCGCGCGATGGTGCTCGGCTCCATGTTCACCGCCGTGCGCCCGGGAATGTTGTAGAGCACGATGGGAATGGGCACTTCCTCAGCCACCTTCTTGAAGTGCTGGTAGAGGCCCTCCTGCGTCGGCTTGTTGTAGTACGGGCTGATCATGAGCGCGCCGTCCGCCCCTACCTTCTTGGCGTGCGCCGTGAGCTGAATGGCCTCAACCGTGTTGTTGGAACCGGTGCCGGCGATGACCGGCACCCTGCCTTTCACCTGGGCCACGGTGATTTCGATCACCCGCTGGTGCTCCTTGTGCGAGAGGGTGGCGGATTCACCGGTGGTTCCGCAGGGGATGATGCCCTTGGTGCCGTTTTCGATCTGGAACTCGATCAACTGGCGCAGACCCTCCTCATCCACAGCACCGTTCTTGAAGGGGGTGACGATGGCAACCATTGCTCCGGTAAACATAGTGGCCTCCTTCTCCGCAGGATTGTTCCGACACACGTTTCCCAGCCAACACCGGGGGCGCGGCGCAACCCGGATCACCCCGGAAGCGCCAGTGATTCCAGGGCCTCGCGCCACAGCCGTCCCTGATACACTACCCTGACCTCGCCCTCAAGATAGACCTCATCCGGCAATGCCGATCCGGCGGGAAAGTAAATGGTGAGGATCTCTCCACCCCTGGTGTGGATCGTCACCGGCGGCTCCACCAGCCCCCGGGCCGCAGCGACGAGGGCCGCCGCCGTTGCCCCGGTACCGCAGGCGAGGGTCTCGTCTTCCACGCCGCGCTCATAGGTGCGAACAGCGAGGGAGCGGGGCCCGACCACGGCGACAAAGTTCACGTTGGTGCCCGCGGGGGCGAAATGATCGTGGAATCGAACCCTTCGCCCCTGACCCACCACGTCTTGGTGCTCCAACTCTCTCTGCCCGTCCAAGAGGAAGACAGCGTGAGGCACGCCGGTGTTCACCGCCTGGACCGCAACGTGGCGGCCTTCGAGGTCCAGAACCTCATCGAGGCGAAGATGGCGGGGCGCGGTGAGCTGAACCTTCACCCGGCGGTCGAGCACCTCGGCGCGGATGATTCCGGCAAGGGTTCTGAAGGCAAGCCGAGACCCGCAGATACCCAAAAGGTAGGCAAATCGCGCCGCGCAGCGAGCCCCGTTTCCGCACATCTCGGCCGTACTCCCGTCGGCGTTGAAAAAGCCCCAGGAGAAGTCCACCTCGCCGTCGTCTTCGATAAGGATGAGACCGTCGGCACCCACAGAGGTCTTTCGCCTGCAGATGGTTCTGGCGAGCTCCGGGGCCGACTCCCCAGGTACCACAGCCTGGCGATTGTCGATGAGAATGAAATCGTTCCCACTGCCGCTCATCTTGGTGAAGCTGATCGTCCCGCTCATGGGGTACCTTCAGTCGAGAAAGGAAGGGATGTGCTCGCCTCGCAGCAGATCCTCGTAGGTTTCGCGAGAGCGAATCACCTGAAAGCGATCACCGCGGACCAGCACCTCGGCCGCACGAGGTCTTGTGTTGTAATTGGATGACATGCTGAAGCCATAGGCGCCCGCACTCATCACCGCCAGCATCTCCCCTTGCTCCATCTGCGGCAGGTTGCGGTCGCGGGCGAAGAAGTCGCCGGTCTCGCAAATGGGGCCCACTACATCCGCCCGTATCTGCGGGCGCTTACGATCAGCAACCGGCTGGATCTGGTGATAGGAGCCGTACAGGCTGGGACGGATCAGGTCGTTCATGCCAGCGTCGACGATGATGAAGTTTTTCGCTGGCCCCTCCTTGAGGTAGAGGACGCGGGTGACAAGGATGCCGGCATTGCCGACGATAACGCGGCCCGGCTCAAAAATCAAGCGACAATCGAGG
>JAGFXI010000264.1 GCA_017861095.1 Deltaproteobacteria bacterium
AGCGCCCCAGGATGCCCATGCTGAACCCCGACCGCCGGCGGATCACCTTCCAGCAGGTGGAGCTGGGCCTTTCCGAGGCCGAAACCCGGGATGAAGCGCGCCGCTGCGTCCGTTGCGACATTTGTAAACGCTGCGGCCGGTGCATGGCCGTCTGCCGTGATAAAATGGGGCTCGATGCCCTGCAGTTCGGATATCTGGATATTGACCAGCCAGGGTTTTCTGATTTCAGGGTGACGGCGGAGCGGTGCATCCTCTGTGGTGCCTGCGCGGCCAACTGCCCGACCGGGGCAATCGTGGTCACGGACAGGGACGGGGAACGAACGCTGAGCTTCTGCGGCACCATTCTCTGCCGCGAGAAACTGGAGATCTGCGAGGCCTGCTGTACGGCCGTTGGACCAGCCAGATACGTGGACTATATCCGGAAGCGCACCCGCTCCGTCGGAGACGCCTTTGCAGGCCGGCTGCTCTGTGCCGAGTGTGTCCGGCGCGCTACCGCCGCATCCAAGTCCGGGGTATTACCGCCGGAGAGAACCCGAGGTTGGTAGCCGCGGTGGGAGAGGGACGGCCGAAGAGCGTGGGGAATAGGAGGGGGTAACGGTGAAGCAGCCCTTTCGCCAAGGTGACAGGGTGGAGATTTATCGAAGGTCTCAGGACGAAAACTGGGAACCTTATATGGACGCGTACCTTGGACTCCGCGGCATCGTGAGCGACCCGGATACGGTGATCAACGACCCGGAGGCCCTCGTTCGGGTCACCCTCGACGGGACGGGCGGCACCCATCGATTCCCTCAGGACTGTTTACGGAGGGTCGGGGAGGAGTGAAATCGAGGGCGCTGATCCCGCCGATGTCGACCTCCCTCTCACCTTCCCCCGGCCCGCATTATGCACGAGACACGGAGATAGCTCGCTTGGCAGAATGGGACGAACTGCCGGCGGGGAGGAGCGACCGGAAGGGATCCTCGTTGACTGCCAGGCTCAGCACCTGGTCTCCTTCCTGCGGACGAGATCCGAGATAAATGCCTGCAGTCGATCCAGCGAAAACCGCGGGAACTGGCGGTGAAGCTCGCCCAGTGTCTGCCGCTCTTCACAGAAACGGTAGATGTCTCGGGAGGCGCCGCGGAGGCGGTACGTCTCGGGCTCGGAATCTCCGAGACGTTTCCGGATGAGGAGGAAGTCGCCCCCATCCCGGAAGCCCAGGAGCGGCTCCCGTCCCCGGCGGCCATGGAGGCGTTGCCAATCTGCCACCGCTCTCGCCACCGGTCGCCAGAGCTGGTGCTGTCGCCTTCGATCACCAACGTAGGTCTTGATCATGAGGCAGAGGGAGGTACCGAGGGAACCCGGGAGCAGAATACCGTAGTTGGGGTGGTTCGCGACCCGGCGAATGCCGAAGCGCTCAGGATCAAGGGCCACCGGGCTGTTCTGTCCCAGCCAGAAACGCACCTTGCGGAGGGGCTGGTAGGGCATGACGAAGGTCAGGTTTTCGAGGGTCTCCGCCACATCGTCGCCATCGCTCCCAGGGAACCCGAGAATAAGGTTGGAGTGGTGCTGTATGCCGAGCTCCTCGCAGTGCTTCATGACCTCGATATTCTGAATGACCGTGGTCCCCTTGTTGAGTTTCTTCAGGAGTCGCGGGCTCAAAGACTCGACCCCGATCTGCACCTGAGTCACTCCGGCCCGGCGCATCGCCAGAAGCTGCCGGCGTGTCACCGAGGCCCTGACCTCGGTGAAGATCTCAAAGCTTCGCCCCAGGGCGGCGATACGCTGGAACATTCCCTGCGTAGTGGGGGGATTGAGAATGTTATCGACGAAGAAAAACCTAAGACTCCCGTGGCGCGAGGCGAGCGTTTCCATCTCTCTGGCCACCTGCCCTAGGCCCTTCCTGCGGTAGCCTTCCCACTGGAGATTCAAGTTGCAGAAGCGACAGGCCCGGCCTCCCGCGCCGGGTCTGGCCCGATGCCACCAGCAGCCTCGTGAGGTCTCCAGCGGAAGAGCCGGGACCAGGGTCCCCATGGCCGACTGCTGGCCGAGGTCCCTGAAGTAATGGTCATAATCAGGAATGGGGAGTTTGCGGAGATCAGAGATTTGCTGGATCCCGCCCCCCCTAATCTCCCCTCGGGAATCTCGCCAGAGGAGGCCGAGACACTCCGTTTCTCCTTCCAGAGAGCCGCGCCGAAGCCCCCTGATCAAGTCGAGGAGGGGCAGTTCCCCCTCGCCGCTCACCACGAAATCGATCTCCGGAATGTGGGCGAGGAGGGAGCCGCCGAGTTCCCCCGAGCAGTTCGATCCCCCGACGACGATACGGCAGTGGGGATGGAGGGCGCGGATCTTCCAGATCAGGTAAAGCGAGGAGGTTAGCTGGGAGAGAGAGATGGAAAGACCAACGAGGTCATAGGTTGACCAGGGCAGCGCGAGGTGTTTGCTTCCATGGAGGCGGTTGATGGAACGCGCCAATTCCTCGAGATCACCCGTGGGGTCCCCTTTTCCGCCTCCTTCTCGTTGCCAGAGTGCCATGATCTTCCGACCCTTGTCGGGGTTCAATAGGTACGCGTAGACCGCTTCCGCCACCCAGGTTCGCTCGGCAAGGCGATTATAGGTCTTGATACCAAGGAGGTTGGCCACGTCCAGATAGGGATGGTGGCACTCCACCTCGACGTCGGGGGCGTACCGATTCAGATAGCCTTTCAGGGTAGCCAACTGGATGGAAGGACGATTGGCCAGCGGCCAGGGCATGGAGAAGAGTCCCAGCCGGAAAGACCCCATCAAAAGGGCCTCTTCATCCAGACGAGGGCGAGCTCCTCGGAGGGATCGTACTTGCAGAACCGGATTTCCGGCCGGTCATCTATGGTTTGCTTCAAAGAGATGAGCTGATCGAACTCTCGGTTCACCACTACCTGGCAAAAGGCGACCTTCTCGTCTTCGAACAAGGCCGAGGGATCGCTACTCCACATCTCCCTCGCGATGGAGGTCATCCCGGTTTCTAGGAGGTTGGTACCGCAAATCTTGTAGCACGCACCGCAGCTGCAAGTGTAGATTGAATCGAGGTCCGTCGGAATCGGGTGGACTCGCTCGCAAAAAGGGCAAATGACGGTAATGAGCATGACCAGTCTCCAACGTGCCAGGCGCTCAGCCGATGACGGCGCCTGTAACGACCTCCGCCTCCTCTGGAGGCAGGACGCGAATGGTATCTCCCGGCCGGATCATTCCGCCCCGGAGAACACGGGCGAAGATGCCTTCCCGGGGCATCACACAGTCGCCCACCTGATGAAAAATGGCGCACCGGCTGTGACACTCCTTGCCGATCTGGGTGACCTCGAGAAGGACTCTCTTCCCAAGACCAAGCCGTGTCCCCGGTTTCAGCTCCCACAGCCTGATGCCGGAGGTTGTGATATTCTCGGCAAAATCTCCCGGATTCACGGCAAGTCCCCGCTCGCGGATTTTCGCGATGCTCTCCATGGCGAGCAGGCTCAACTGTCGGTGCCAGTCCCCTGCATGGGCGTCTCCCTCGAGGCCGCGGCCTGCAAGAAGCCTGCCCTTCTCTATATTGCTCTTCTTCTCGCCTTTGCGCTGGCTGAAGGAAACGGCCTCGATGCGACCGGCTGGCGATTCTGCCATAACTGCTGAGCCCTTGCTCGGTTTCCGCGTTCGGGAACGATACGGCGGATGCTAACTCAAGTCCTCTACCCGGTCAAGGGAGAAGGGATTTCAATGAGTTCTCAGCCCTCGGTGGTAGCCCGCATTATGCATGAGACGCCGTAGCGAGATCGTGGAGATGGTCGTGCCACCGGGCAACCGCAGGGGCTTGGACCTGAGGCGTACTGTGTGAGTACGTCGCACGGTTCGAGACCCGAGGACGCCCGGGAGGACGGCCATATCCGCGATCGCAGCAGGTGGTTCGTGCATAATGCGGGCTAAAGTGGGTATTCGGGTTGAAGTGTGTTACCTTAAAAAGGGTCTGCCGGGAGAAAGGAGACTCCATGAAAGACATCGCGGCCGTCCTCGATATTCTGGAAAAGACTTATCCGAACGCCAAGTGCAGTCTGGATTTCACCAACCCTCTGGAACTCCTGGTGGCGACAGTCCTCTCCGCCCAGTGCACGGACGAGCGGGTGAACCAGGTAACCAAGAGCCTTTTCAACAAGTACCGATCTGCCCGGGACTACGCCAGCGCCCCCCTCAATGAACTGGAGGAGGACATCCGGCCCACGGGCTTCTTCAGGAACAAGGCGAAGAGTCTCAAGAGTTGCGGCACTTCCCTCGTTGATCGTTTTCGCGGCCAGGTGCCAAGGACGCTTGACGAGCTGGTCACCCTTCCCGGAATCGGCAGAAAGACCGCCAACGTCATTCTTGGGGCCGCCTTCGACACTCCCGGTATTGTCGTTGACACTCACGTGAGCCGAATTGCCCAGCGTCTTGGGCTCACTCGTAACCAGGACCCGGTGAAGATCGAGTTTGATCTCATGGAGCTCGTCCCGCGGCCGCGGTGGACCCGATTTTCCCACGAGCTCATTTGGCACGGCCGGCAGATCTGTATCGCCAGGAATCCAAAGTGTCCTCAGTGCCCACTGCTCCCGCATTGCGACTACGGCCAGGAAACCCTCGGCGCGACAGGAGGCGGCGATCCGGTAGCGCGAAAGGCGAAATCAGGCACAAAGCGCCAGCCAGCGAGGCCGCGGCAAAAGGGTGGCAGCAGACGATGAGAGGTAAACGATGAAGGTGAGGGCTCTGGGCCTCATGTCCGGAGGCCTCGATAGCATGCTGGCGGTCAAGCTCCTTCAGGACCAGGGAATTGAGATGACGGGTATCACCTTCGAGACCCCCTTCTTCGGTCCGGAGACAGCCAGGAATGCTGCCACCCAGCTGGGGATTCCCCTCCGAGTTGTGAACATCGGCGCCTCCCACCTCGAGATGCTCCGGAGTCCCCGCTATGGGTACGG